>CAZQXC010000125.1:0-6355 GCA_964597075.1 uncultured Roseivirgaceae bacterium
CTATTTTAGGCTGGTTTGGCTGAACCGTATATTATCCTATTTTTGTGATCATCAAAATTGCACCTCCATGAGCGTATTGGTAAATAAAAATTCCAGGGTAATAGTTCAGGGTTTTACAGGTTCTGAAGGCACCTTTCATGCCGGCCAAATGATTGAGTATGGAACGAATGTAGTGGGAGGAGTTACTCCGGCAAAGGGAGGTACAGAGCACCTTGGTCGCCCGGTCTTTAACACAGTTCAGGAGGCTGTTCAAAAAACTGGTGCTGATGTTTCTATCATTTTTGTTCCTCCAGCCTTTGCGGCCGATGCAATAATGGAAGCAGCTGATGCTGGAATAAAGGTGATAATCACGATCACTGAGGGAATACCGGTTAAGGATATGATGATTGCCAAACAGTATATCAAGAACAAAGATATTGTATTGGTTGGACCAAACTGCCCGGGTGTAATTACCCCGGGAGAAGCAAAGGTTGGTATTATGCCGGGCTTTGTGTTTAAGAAAGGTCGTGTGGGTGTAGTATCAAAGTCGGGAACATTGACGTATGAAGCAGCCGATCAAATTGTAAAGGCTGGCTTGGGTGTTTCAACGGCTATAGGTATTGGTGGAGACCCGATTATTGGAACACCAACAAAAGAAGCTGTTGAGTTATTGATGAATGATCCGGAAACCGATGCGATCGTAATGATTGGAGAAATTGGTGGAAATTATGAACCGGTTGCTGCGCGGTGGATCAAAGAAGGGGGTAATAAAAAACCGGTAATTGGATTTATTGCTGGTCAGACGGCCCCTCCGGGTAGAAGGATGGGACATGCAGGTGCCATCATTGGAGGCGCGGATGATACAGCAGCAGCTAAGATGAAAATTATGCGTGAATGCGGTATTCACGTAGTTGAATCACCCGCTGACATTGGGGAAACTGTTCTTAAGGTTCTTAAGAAATAGATATTGATTTAGAAGGAAGATCTGAATTCCCTTTCCAAATAATTATTGAATTCGCTAACGCTGGCAAAGGTTTTTATTTTTTCAGGATGCAACTCCATATTGTCATTTTGAAAAATAACTTCCGCACAGAAATCTCTTAATAAGAATAGATAGGCCTTCCTGCCGTTTTTAATACGGGTACCTAACATGGTTCCTTTATCGCGTAAAGCGGTAATTTTACTTTTGGCTGACAGGCACCTGAAATACAATTTTCTAAACATGGGCTTCTTTTTTTCTGATTACACGTCAAAAATAGACAGCGGGTTTATGGTGTCATAACCGGCTGCTTTTCAGCCACGTTAAGGATTACGTGGAATTGCTGAAAGTTTATGGATTGCCCACAGACAACTGAAAAATATTACACCCTGTTTTTAAGGGTTATTGCAAAGATTTAACAAATGAGGCTACTGAGAGCCGGAATGGTTTAAGATGGCTTAGAATCTTGCGTTGAGCGAAAATCGCTTATAACAGGTTATTTGCCAGGTTAGCCAATTCCGAACGCTCCCCTTTTTCAAGGGTAATGTGGGCATACAGTTCATTTCCTTTTAACCGGTCTATAAGGTAGGACAGCCCATTACTTTGTGCATCCAGGTAAGGGGTATCAATCTGGTAGATATCCCCTGTGAAAATAATTTTGGTGTTTTCACCAGCCCGGGTAATGATGGTTTTCACCTCGTGGGGTGTCAGGTTCTGCGCCTCATCAACAATAAAGCAAATATTGGAGAGGCTTCTTCCACGAATGTACGCCAGGGGTGTAATCACCAATTTTTCCATATTTACCATTTCCGTGATTTTGGAATACTCCTTATCTGTTTCATTGTATTGATTCTGTATGAATTTAAGGTTATCCCATAGGGGTTCCATGTAGGGGTTCAGTTTCGATTTAATATCGCCTGGTAAATACCCGATATCTTTGTTGCTCAGGGGTACAATAGGTCGTGCCAGATAAATCTGTTTGAACTCACGCTTCTGCTCCAACGAAGCCGCCAAAGCAATAAGTGTTTTTCCTGTGCCGGCAATGCCTTGAAGTGAAACTAATTTAACATCTGGTTTGAGAAGAGCGTGAATGGCAAAGGTTTGTTCCGCATTACGAGGCTTAACACCATAAATTGACCTTTTCTCCACCTGCTCTACCATTTCGTTAAAGGGGTTGTAGTAGGCCAGTACCGATTTTTTTCCACTCTTTAGAATATAGTAATGATTCTTTTCGGGTTTTATTTTTCCCAGAATATCACCAGGAGGACAATAGCCCTTCTCATAAATCAAATTAATAGCATTGGTATCAACATCCTCAATCACTGTATTGCCGGAATAGAGAGATGAGATATTTTGAACTTTTCCAGTGGTATAATCCTCGGCATGAAGGCCCAATGCTTTGGCCTTCAATCGCAGGTTAACATCCTTGGACACCAAAACGACTTTTCTTCCCTTCTCTTCTTTCTGTAGCAACAAGGCAGAATTTAATATGCGGTGGTCAGGCTTGTCTTCATTAAATACCCGGTTGGCATCCAGGGTGCCATTGCCACCGGTATCCATAACCACTTTAAAATCGCCTTTTCCTTTTCCATTGATAGGGTTCCAATGGTGAAGCATTTGATCTTTGGCGATTTTATCGATGAGCCTGATAAACTCCCGGGCTTCGAAGTTTTTGGTATCATTTCCCTTCTTGAAGTTATCCAGTTCTTCCAGCACGGTTATGGGTATACCTACATCATGCTCATCGAAATTAAGTATAGAGTTGTGTTCATAAATAATTACAGAAGTATCCAGAACGAATATCTTCTTTTCCTTTTTTGCTTTTGACATGCTTAACAAAGAACTTGGTTGGCGAAATAAACAAAATCCTTCGTAATGCTGAAAGAGTTTTGAAAGTGAAATTTTTTAATACCTTTATAATCCCTTTTAGCATTACTAAATTGTTAACAGGCTACATCATCAAAGAGTATATTGATCGCCCTTTTCGTGAGGTTCTATCTTAAGAACATTTGCAAGCACGAGTTGAACAAGAATGGAAGAAGCCCGGTGGTAGCCAATACCGGTAAGGTTGATGAATTCGGCAAGTGTAATGGACTTGAATTTATCGAGGTGACGAAAAAGTTTACGCTCATGCTCACCATAGGTAAATTGCACGTCATGTTGTTTTGCCTTGAGGTGGATAATTTGCTGAATCTCCCTGCTGGCCTTTATACTTTTGTCATTTGTCCGTATAAAGCATCCTTTTTTCCATCTGCTCAAACGTAAGAAATAGGGTTTTCGTTTGCCAGGAAGCACCTGTAAGGAGATGACGTAACGACCTGCCGACAGAGAGATAATTTCATTCTTGTAGTTAATGAAGGGTCGGCTAAGCTTTCTAACGGCTTTTTGAACAACAAACAGCTCCTCATCCGGAAACTTAACACCGGGTACACTGCCATCGTCTGAAACCCCAATTAATACTGTACCTCCATTACTGTTGGCAAAGGCAATCATTTCACGAACAATTTTTTCTGGATGGGTCGCCTTTCGCTTAAACTCAAGTTGATCTCCTTCACCCTTGGCAACCAGCGCGTAGAGCGTCTTCAGTTTTTTATTATCTACCCCGACTCCCTCCGAATGCCGCATCGTCATCTTCATCGGTTTCATCGTTATCATCATTAGTGGGTAGGTTAAACATGGAACTTAATAAATCTTTGAACTGGTGTCCACCAGTGAGGTGATGTTTGCTGATTAAACTATACTCGGCTAATCCGTGAAGGGCGAATTCCATCAAGAACAGCTGAAGTGGCATAGGTTGATTAGGATGGAATTCTTGTACAAGCCCCTTTAAGCCTGGGATTGTTTTGAGTAATTTTTCGTATTCTTTTTCATTAACCTCATGCAGTAGATCTACTTTGTTTCCTTCACCAAACCAATCGGTAATCGTTTTATATGGGCTTTTATCTTTTTGTTTTCTGAATTTTTCAGGGTCAGGAAAATAATTGACAAACAGCGAACGAATGGCCTTGCCAATAAGATTTTGCGCTACAATGCCAGGACCTTCCTGCTCACCTTCGTAGACCAACTCAACCTTGCCGGTTATAGAGGGTATTACACTGGACAGATCGGAGATGCGAATATGTGTTTTCGTTTCCTGATTAATCAGTGCCCTGCGCTCGGCAGATGCTACGAGGGTTTCATAAGCGGAAATGGTTAGTCGTGCAGAAACTCCACTTTTTGAATCTATAAATTCACTTTTTCGCGCCTCGAATGCAATTTGTTCAACCAGATCTTTAGCAAGTTCATGAACGATAACTAACTTCTGTTGATCTTCTTTTACGTTTGCCTCCTGTTGCGTTATGTGTTTTCCGATCTCAATAGTTTTTGGATAGTGAGTAATAATCTGGCTGTCGATTCTATCTTTAAGCGGGGTAACGATACTACCGCGGTTTGTATAGTCTTCCGGATTGGCTGTAAAAACAAACTGAAGGTCTAACGGAAGGCGAATTTTAAATCCACGAATTTGAATATCACCTTCTTGCAAGATGTTGAAGAGCGCTACTTGAATTCTGGCTTGCAAATCAGGCAATTCATTTATAACGAAGATTCCGCGATGTGATCGGGGAATCAAACCAAAATGTATTACCCGCTCATCGGAATAGGGTAGCTTGAGTGTAGCTGCTTTTATCGGATCAACATCACCAATAAGGTCGGCAATGGACACATCGGGGGTGGCAAGTTTTTCCGTATAGCGATCGTGACGATGGATCCAGGAAACAGGTGTCTCGTCACCTAGTTCGTTAACTTTATCAAGGCTATACCGGGATATCGGTTGCAACGGATCGTCATTCAATTCTGAACCTTCAACCACAGGTATATATTCATCCAGAAGGTTAATCATTAACCGGGCAATACGTGTTTTGGCCTGCCCGCGTAGCCCCAATAAGTTGATATTATGCTCCGCTAAGATGGCTCTTTCCAGATCCGGGATTACTGTTTCTTCATACCCCCAAATGCCACTGAATACGGGTTCTTTTTTTCTTTTCTTGTCAATCAGGTTAGCGCGTAATTCCTCCTTGACTGATCGAGAGGTATAGCCAGACTCCTTTAATTGTTTAATTGTATTAATCTTATTTCTATCCATAGCTGATTCTATCCTAGTAATTCTTTCTTCGGTTTTTATTAAAATCTTCAAATACAAGATTGCCCAAACCTTGTAATCCACTGTAGTAGGCGTTGCCTTTATTTGTTTTTGTGAACTCCCGTACAAAGGCTTTCAGATAAGCATCGGTAGCCAGCATAAAGGTGGTAACGGGTATTTTTAGTTTTCGTAATTGACTCGCCAGGGTAAGTGTTTTACCTAGTATTTTATGATCAAGACCAAAACTGTTTTTATAATATTTAATGCCTTGCTTGATGCAGGTTGGTTTTCCATCGGTGATCATGAAAATTTGTTTGTTCGGGTTCTTTCTTCGCCTTAGTATATCCATTGATAGTTCCAACCCCGCTACTGTATTCGTGTGGTAAGGACCAACCTGCAGGTAAGGAAGATCTTTGATTTCAATTTGCCAGGCGTCATCCCCGAAGACAATTATATCCAGCGTATCCTTTGGATATTTTTTAGTGATCAGTTCCGATAATGCCATAGCAACCTTTTTCGCTGGAGTAATTCTGTCCTCACCATAAAGAATCATGGAGTGGGATATATCGATCATCAGAACGGTGGACGTTTGCGATTTATATTCACTTTCAATTACCTCTAAATCATCTTCTGTCATGAAGAAGTTATCTAATCCATGATTGATCTGGGCATTCCTGAGTGAATCGGTTATCGATATCTGCTCCAACGTATCACCGAATTCGTAATCTCTTCGCTCAGTAGTTTGTTCATCACCACGGCCACTGTGAAAGGTGCTGTGATCTCCGCCTTTGGTTTTCTTTAACTTACCAAAAATTTCCTCGAGCGCTGACTTGCGAATATTCTGTTCACTACGGGCTTTGAGTGTGAGTTCGCCATTGGGACCCTTGTCATCAATATAGCCTTCACGTTTAAGCTGTTCAATAAAGTCACCTATACCATAGTTATCCGTAGTTAACGTGTATTGTTTATCCAGCTCAGTAAGCCATTGCAGGGCTTCTGCGACATTGCCAGAAGTAATCAGTGCTAATTGCATGAAAATTTTAAGCAACCGTTCGAAGTCACTTTTGGCTTTTTCAGGAGGAGGGGTATACTGACTGAATCGGTAGCCTAACATAGCGTTGGTGAAAGATTCCTATTCTAACCCCAAATTCGGGGATTCTGTTTCTGATTCTGGGTTTAATTTTTGAACCTACGTAATATATTCCGCGTTTATTAAAATATTTTCAGGGGCGAATAGCCTACTTTTGATCATCATTTAACAATACGTGCTATGAAAA
>CAZQXC010000125.1:6365-7454 GCA_964597075.1 uncultured Roseivirgaceae bacterium
CCTTTTAGCCCTAATTCTGGGTTCTTGTTCTTCCTATACGTGTGCTACGTATGCCAAGAAGCCTGCAAATCAGCCTGAGGTTAAAGAATCGAAAATCTGATTGATCTGATGAGGGGTCAAAAAACCACTTCGGATGTATTCCGAGGTGGTTTTTTATTGGTTTAAACCACCTAAGAAGCCTTTTCCTTCATGGTACCGTAGATATAGTCC
The DNA here is from genome assembly GCA_964597075.1 of uncultured Roseivirgaceae bacterium. GTDB lineage: Bacteria > Bacteroidota > Bacteroidia > Cytophagales > Cyclobacteriaceae > UBA2336. The sequence continues at coordinate 6,576 of CAZQXC010000125.1, forward strand.
CACAAAGGAGACGATACCCCAAACACTATTTTTCCATCTTTATAATGGTGGATTGAATGATTAATCCACAACCCTTTTAAAAAGCTCTGGGGGGGCTGGTAGGCATGAATCATGTAATGAACACCCAAATAGCTGGCATACCCCACCAAAAACCCCGGTAAAAAAGCAAAAACGAAATCACCCATTACCAACCGAAGGATTAGCAATAGTATGGTAGCAATAGTAATGCTGACGACTGGAGGCATAGCCAATCGCTCTTTATCTTTCGGGTATTCATGGTGGACACCATGTAGCGTATATTGCAATTCTTCCCTTTTTTTAGTGTGTGCCCGCAAATGGAATACATAGCGATGTACATTGTATTCTACCCATGTAAAAACAAGCCATCCAATAAAAAACAGGGAAACAGTTAACCATGGACTCAAGGAGGTGTGGGTAACACTCCAATAAAGCAGTGCAGTTGCGTAGGTGAAAAATATTATGAGGGGTACAGAAATATGTGTTCGTGTAAGTTTTTCCAGAACAGGATTTTTAAACAGTTGCTTAGTGCCCTTGCTTTTTGGTATTACTTCCGCCATTGAGTCTTCAACCTTTGCTGCAAAAATAACAATTGATAATCTAAGGACATTTAGCGGATGGCTTTTATGTTGGTTTTCTCGATAATCTTAACGTAATAATCTTCATAAAGAGGAAGTATTCGGCTGATATCGAACTCTTTTGCCCGGTTAAGGGCATTTTCTTTGAATTTTGGCAGGTTGCTTTTATCGAGAACGAATAAAGCTTTGCGCGTCATATCTTCTGTGTCGCCAATGTTGCTCATAAAGCCTGTTACGCCTTGAATATTTAATTCAGGTATTCCACCGGTGTTGGAAGAAATAA
>CAZQXC010000126.1:0-7375 GCA_964597075.1 uncultured Roseivirgaceae bacterium
CGATCAATATTTGCTTTCAGCTTAATAGCGCGATTTTGATTCCATGCCCAAACCTTGGGCGAGATGTACCAGAAAACCCGAATGCCATGTTGCTTGGCAAATTTCGCGATACGAAGGTTGAAGCCTGCATAGTCGATAAGTACCACCACATCGGGTTTGTAGGCCAGCATATCCTGCTTACATTGCTTAATCCTCTTCGATATAGTTGAGATGTTTGCCAGGACTTCAGCAAAACCCATAAACGCCATTTCGCGATAATGAACAACCACCTCCATGCCTGCTTCGTTCATGTAATCGCCACCAAAACCACGACATTGTAAGTTAGCAGATCTGCTTTTTAAAGCGCGGATTAGATTACCTCCATGCAGATCACCCGATCGCTCACCGGCAACAAAGTAAAATCTCAAATTAGTTGATTCATTCACGCAGGAAGATAATCCTATTCCCCGAAGTACTCAATATAGTTGCGGGGTGTTTCATACAAACGAATACAATGAAGTTGTCCGCGGGAAGTAATTTCTGGTAGGCCACGGGCGAGTATTTTCCAGATCTCCACAATCAGGTTTTCGCAACTGGCCATTTTACCCTGCATGAAGTCAACGTCAAGGTTAATGTTTTTATGGTCAAGTTTATCGGTAACCTCGGTACGGATGAGTGTGCTCAAACGTTTCAGGTCAACCACAAATCCAGTCTCCGGATCAGGAATACCCTTTACTGTAACAATTAAATCAAAGTTATGCCCGTGCCAGTTGTCGTTGGCGCAGGGGCCAAAAACTTCAATATTCTTCTCTTTTGTCCAGGCTGGGTTGTATAGCTTGTGTGCTGCGTTGAAGTGTTCTTTGCGGGAGATGTAGAGCATATTAAATGATAGTATTACAAATCACTATTGAGTAGCTCTATTATTTTTATAATCTCCTTCTCATCGTTCAAATCAGCACCTTTTATTGTTGCTTTATGTCGTTCTTTCAAATCCAGTTTAAAGAAATCCTGCCTTTTAGCTTTGAAAATTTTGAATTCATTATTTTCATTTCCTAGATAATAGCTATCCTTTCGTATAATTTGATAATCTCTTGAACCTGTATTTAACAAGGCATTATAATCGGGTTCCTTAATTGTTGCTTGAAATACCTTGACTAAACTTAGCCGCGCTCCGGTAAATAAAACCTCAGCCAGAATAGTATTGTCTACCCCTTCAATATTTCGACCATTAACAAACATTTGATTTCTGTCACCCACAATTCTTACAGTATCAACAATATCAAGTTTCAAATCATATTCCACTGTTCTATAAAGAACCACCAAAGTATGTCTATGAACATCATAATCAATCAATAAAAGTTGATCACTAAGATTTGTATTTAGTTTGATTTTTGCTTCCCTAAACTCACCAAACAGTTGGGTTTTACCAATCAGTTCCGGCTTAACAACTCGGGTATTAATAAAGCCAGTACCCGTTACCAGTTTAGTCGGATCGCGCTCAAGTATTTGCGAAAAGCTAACTTGATTTACAGTTAATAAAATAAACATGTAAACTATACGCCTCATGATCTCCAATTTAAATAAAAAATAAAGGCCAGTTAATAACTGGCCTTTAAAATTAAAAGCTTAAAATATACTAATCAACATCGCTTATGTTAATCACCGCTTCCCTAAGGTAAATTGTACCTCCTTCAGCACCACGGCCTACAGAAAATACTTTACCATCTGCATTAACCGCGCTAACCAGTGTAACTGTTAATGTTTTAGGTCCATCAACAACGCCATCCAGTATCGGGTCAATTCCTAGATTAACAAAATCAAAATCTTGTAATCCAGCTTCGGTCTTATTGCGTTTTATAACAATAGTTCCACCGGTTGATGTAGCTGAGCCGCCTGGAGTAGTTACAACGTAGTCTACCCCAAAAACAGCAGTGCCGGTAAAAGAATAGGTTACCGTAATGTCTGATAAAGTTCCAGTAGGACATTCAATGCGTAAATTCTGGTTGGCGGATGCTTCAGTAACATTAAGAACAATTGGGGTCACATTTCCACCACTAGCGCCAAAAGAAACGAAACTGCCAATTGGAATCAAACCAAAACCCAAGTCATCCGTTTCAAACTCAGTACAAGACACAAGTACACTTATACTTAAAAGGAAAAATATTATCTTTTTCATGTTTTCTCGTTTTAATTTTCGAACCACATAGGTACATCCGTTAAATCCTGAACTGGATTATTCGGGTTTGCCGAAACTTCCGTAGGTGACCATTGAAGTCGCTTGAGCATGGTCGTGATCTGCGAGCCTGGCGAGGCCGGTACATCAGGAATCTTAGTTCTTCTTACATGGGTCCAGGCTTCGATGGGCATCCAGAATGTTTGCAAATATTGCTCTTCACCAATTGCTTGTAGCTGTTGAGCCTGAGTTAAACTCGTAATATCAGGCAAACTACTTACAAATGTCGCAATCTCCCCGGCTGTAAGCGTTTTTTGAGCTCCGGGTATGGCACCACCCCACCACTGAAGTGATTCTGTTACTCCTTGGCGGTATAAAGCATTTACATCTCCGGCTACAACACCCTTTGAAGCTAATTCAGCCCGATATAAGGTGATTTCAGCTGGTAAAAACCAGGCATCGGGTAAATTCCCACGAATAACATTATTGGAAATACGGGCACGTGTGGCGTTAGGAAAAAGACCTGTTGCAGAAGCTTCAAAACCACCATTTGTACCATCAACAAGCCATAATTGCAAACGAGGGTCACCTTCCAATAGATCTCGTAATATTGTAGAGGGACCAAAAAAGTTAGTTGTTTCGTTTGAGCCTGTACCAAAAGCAGTAACAATTTGTAACCAAGCATTAACATTACCGGCTGTACCTGAATACCGAAGCATAGCTGCTTGTGCATTTGTTGAAATAAGAGGCTGTGAAAGTGTTGCCGCAATTTCAGAATCCACGGAAGTGTCCTGGTTACGCATCATCATTAACACGCGAAGTTTCAATGAATTGGCAAATCTTCGCCATGAGACCATGTCTCCATTATAAATCAAATCACCTGTAAAACTAGCATTTCCGGTTGCGGGCATGGCATCGATTAATGCAATGGCTTCATCACACAAATCAACAATTCCGGCCAATATGGTTTCCTGATCATCAAATTCTGGTGCAGGGAAATTCGCCCCATCCATTGCCTGGGTGAAGGGTGCCGACTCCCAACACGCTGTTACATCATAGAACACCAATGCCCTAAGTATAATGGAAGCAGCCGCAATATTATTGTTTGATGCACCCTTTGCCTTTGCTTCATTCTCAACAAGCACCAGGTTTTTTACTCCTGTTGTATAAAGCATACCCCAGTAATTACCTGATAGAAATCCTCCAGCAGCATTTCCGCCTCCCTTTGGGCTATTAAATGTATGGGAAATATGCTGCCAAACATCCATCATACGTGTGCCAATTTCCGTAGTTTTCCGATTACTATATTGCACAATAACAAAAGGTATTACCACATTAGGGTCAGCTGAGGATGCCGTTAATGGATTAGTATTAATATCCAACTGATCGCTACACGAAAAGGGAATGGTTAGGCCTACAACCATTACCATAATTCCTACAAAATATTTTTTAAATCTATTCATAGCATTTAAAATTTAAAGCGTAATTCTTACGTTAAAACCGATACTCCTAGTAGAAGGCACAGAATTTCTTTCTACACCTATTCCATCTGCACCAGCCCCAAATAGCGTAGCTTCCGGGTCAATATGAGGTACTTTAGAATACAATAGTGCAAGATTTCGTGCTTCAAAACCTACTTGTAATCCTCTGACAAACTTGTTTCCAATAATGCTTTTGGGGAAGTTATACGAAAGCCCCAGTTCGCGGAATTTCACAAAAGAGCCATCAAAAATTTGTGCTTCAGCAGCACCACCCGGGGTTAATCCTGTCCAAAATGTCTGTGCACTTCTTGCGGGTATATCGTTATCTCTGAATGTACCATCACCATTTGCCAAAACACCTTCAGAAATTATAAAGGAACCTTCACGATTTTCTCCAGTTTCTGCGGCATGACCACTGTCCCACATAGCAGCAGCTGTCGCTGAACTCAGCAACCCACCACTTCTCCAGTCAATAGTAGTAGAAAGTGTGAAGCCTTTGTAGGTGAAATTATTCATAAAGCCCATTGTAAAATCAGGCATTACAGAACCAAATGCCTTTAGGGGTCCTGCTTGTGGCAAACCGGTTTGTGGGTTAATAATTATTCTGCCTGATTGTTCATCTCTTAAATATGAAGTTCCAAATAATTGGTATTCCTGTCCTGGAATCGCTACAACCTGTATATTATTGAACTCACTGGCAATTAGAAACCGCTCTAAACCTGGAGCTAAGCTTTCAACTGTTGACTCTACATGAGAAAAATTTACAATTGAATTCCATGTGAAGTTGTTTGTCCTTATAACTGCTGCATCCAATGAAATTTCAACACCTGAAGTAACTACCTCACCTGAATTAAGCACTCGTGCGCCAAAGCCTGTTGAGGGAGGAATAGTCAAGGAAATTATTTGCTCCGTATTGTTGCCATAAAAATAAGCAACGTCTAATGCAACGCGATTATTGAATAATTGAATTTCGGCTCCAATTTCATAATTCGTTGTCTCTTCAGGAAGCAATGCAAGACCAGCAGGCAACGTATTTGCCGCTCCAAATCCTAAACGACCGGCAAAAGGAAAGTTAACATTTAAACCGTACTGTCCTGTTGCCTGTGCTACAGGGAAATATTGGAAATCCAACTGGTATGGGCCGGTATCGTTACCCACCTGTGCACCGCTAAGTCTTAGTTTTGCATAATTCAAAATATTACTTTCAATTCCCAGTGCATCTGTGAGAACAACAGCTAAACTTGCCGAAGAGTAAAAATAAGATCGGTTATCTTTTGGAAGGGTGGAAGACCAGTCATTTCGGGCTGTAAGCGCTAACGTTGCCCAATTTTTATAGCTCAGTGATACTTCACCATATGCTCCCAACAATACCTGCTCTGCAAAACCCCGAGTTGGTGTATTTACTGATGCATTGGCAGGGTTAAATAGTTCCGGAACAGCCAAATTCTGTGAGAAAAGTGTTTCTGAACTGACAAGGCGTCTGTTGTAGTTATAACCACCAAGTATTTTAAGGTTAAGATCCTGATTTATATCCTTAAAATAGGTTCCGATGATATCAACATTCGCCTGAGTACGTTTAATTTTATCCACTAAAAAATCTCCGGTTGCTCTTCCGCGAGTTCCAACCCGATTTGTAATTAGTCGATTATCAATATCGAAATCATACCCTAAACGGGCAGTAAAGCTTAACGCTTGTATTGGGTTATAGGTTGTTTCGAAATTAGCTAAGAAACGTTCATCATCCCGTTCATTTTTATTCTCGTTTTGAATCCAGAACGGATTATTATCTGTATTATTTGCTGTAGCTAATTGATTTCCGTTTTCATCAATCCAGGGTTTGTAGTTATTATAGTTTGTCGATCTGACAAAATTAGTAACACTAAAAATATTCGGATCATTTGCTCCCTGTACACCCGTGCCTTGTGACTGCGTATTAATATAGGATAGACCAAAACGAGACTTTAATTTATCGGAATGCTTCATACCCGCATTAAAAGCGGTTGTTATGCGATCCAATTCCGCATTGGGTAGAATTCCTGTTTGATTTAAGGTCGATACACTCAATCGATAATCACCCTTTTCATTGGCATCAGAAAATGAAATATTATTTATCATACTTTTTCCTTGCCTGTAAAAATCGTTAATGTTATCAGGGTATGCCTGAAGCGGAACGGAGTTGCCCGTAAGAGACTCATTCACGGTTTGACCTTGAATTCGCTCACCCCAGCTACTGGCAACGAAAGAGGAGTCATATTTAAAAAATGATCCTCCAGCATATTCATTTTGATAATCCGGTGTCCTGAAAAGGTTATCAAAACGCAAGGATGAGTTAACAGTTACGGTGGCTCTGCCTTGTGTTGATTTACCCTTCTTTGATGTAACCAAAATTACACCCGCTGCTGCTCTGGATCCATACAATGCAGTTGCTGCAGCACCTTTCAAAACCGTTATAGACTCTACATCATCCGGATTTATAACAGAAGCACCATTAGCAAAGTCACGATTACCACTAATGCGATTGTTTTGAGCGCTTGTATTATCTTGTGCATTATTGATAGGCACACCATCTAATACCCATAACGGATCATTTCGGCCGCTCAATGAGGTGATGCCTCGCACCAGAACTTTAGTAGAGCCTCCTAAATTACCAGAAGCTTGCGTAATCGTTACACCGGTAACCTTACCTTGAAGCTGATTCAGAATATTACCATCTCGTGCAACAACTAAATCTTCAGATTTAACACCAGAAATCGCATACCCTAATTCTCTGGATTGACGTTCGATCCCCAGAGCAGTGACAACCACTTCGCTTAATTGCGTGGCATCTAATGCTAACGAAATATCAACAACAGATCTGTCACCGATCGCAATTTCCTGCGTTTGCAGGCCTATAAAGGAAAACACCAATGAACCACCAGCAGATGGAATAGAGAGAGAATATCTTCCCTCTGAATCCGTTGCTGTTCCAACTGTAGTGCCCTTTAGCACTACGTTAACTCCTGGTAATGCTGAACCATCTTCAGTTGAGGTAACCCTCCCTGCAACGGTACGTTCCTGCGCCCAGGCTGAGCCGAGCGGCAGAACGAGTAGCACTACAAACACTAGTTGTAGAATTCTCTTCATGTTAAAAAATTTAGGTTAATGTTATTTAATTGTAACTGTCAAACTTACTACATAATATATATTACGCAAAAGAACTTTCAAGCAAATTTGACGAGCAGAAATTAAAAAAATACCCAAATTTGAAAAAAAGAGGGGGGTTACCCGAAAAAGGGAAGTTTTGACGACTTAATAGTCGCTGCACATGAGCTTCAAAACCTATATGCCTGCCAGCGACTGAAATAACCGGATCAGATCGCCCTCATTATTCAACTTAGTGTTATTGGTTTTCATAAACTGATTAACTTGTTGTTCATACCCGGGGCCCAGCGCCTCCAGGCTTTTTTTTGATTTTATACGAATTAAAGATTCTCCATTATTGAAATAGTAACTTTCCTTCTTGAGAATTCTGGCGTCCTTGCTTCCCACATTCAACGCGGGATTAAAATCCGGTTTTAACACTTCAAGGTAAAGATTCTTGTACAGTGAGTGTTTTCCCTCCACCAACAACTCAAGAAATCCGGAAATCTGCACTTCTCCTTTTGCAAATCCTTTTGCATTAACTAAAATTCGTTGTTTTCCGCTAATTGAATCAATCCAAATAATATCCTTTACCTGGGAACCTCGTAAAACCTTAACACCC
>CAZQXC010000127.1:0-7340 GCA_964597075.1 uncultured Roseivirgaceae bacterium
CAGGAATAGCGAATGTAACAGTACAATTATTAGATCAAAATAATAATGTTATAAGAACAACGACAACAAATGCACAAGGTCAATATGAATTTGACAACTTGCCTCCAGGAACATATTTTGTAAGAGTAGTATTACCAAGTGGTTTTATTGCAACGACACCGAATGTAGGAAATGATAACACAGACAGTGATATAAATCCAGTCAACAATACCACAAGCTCTATAACATTGGGAGCCGGAGAAACCAATCTGACAATAGATGCAGGCTTATTGAGACCAGCGAGTTTGGGAGATTATGTGTGGGAAGATAGAAACGGTAATGGCGTTCAAGATAGCGGAGAGCCGGGTATTGCAGGAGTAGTAGTGAGATTGGAAGATGCTAGTGGCAATCCAGCAAGAGATATCAACAATAATGTAATAGCACAGACGACGACCAATGCACAAGGATTGTATTCATTTACAAACTTGAAGCCAGGAGTAGTGTATGTGGTGAGATTCACAGCACCGACAGGATATACTCCGACCGCATCAGATAGAGGAGGCGACGATACCAAAGATAGTGATGCCAATGTAACGACAGGACGTGCACCAGGCGTGACTTTACAGAGTGGACAAAACAACCCAACAATAGATGCAGGTTATTACCGTCCAGCCACCATAGGAGACTTTGTGTGGGATGATAAGAATGGCAATGGAATACAAGATATTGGAGAGTTAGGCGTACCTAATTTGACAGTGACATTGACAGGAACAGCAGGAGATGGCACACCCATTAATAGAACGACGACAACGGGAAGTGATGGCTCATATAGCTTTACGGATTTGCCTCCGGGCACTTACACGGTGACATTCACTAAACCTAACGGAACCGCATTTACAGCACCGAATCAAGGTACAACAGATAAAGATAGTAATGCCAACCCAACGACAGGAAGCAGCACACCAGTGACTGTGGTGAGTGGAGAGACCAACAACACCATAGATGCGGGAATATTGAGACCAGCGAGCTTAGGCGACTATGTGTGGGAAGACAGAAACGGTAATGGCGTTCAAGATAGCGGAGAGCCGGGTATTGCAGGAGTAGTAGTGAGATTGGAAGATGCTAGTGGCAATCCAGCAAGAGATATCAACAATAATGTAATAGCACAGACGACGACCAATGCACAAGGATTGTATTCATTTACAAACTTGAAGCCAGGAGTAGTGTATGTGGTGAGATTCACAGCACCTACAGGATATACTCCGACCGCAGCAGACAGAGGAGGCGACGATACCAAAGACAGTGATGCCAATGTAACCACAGGACGCGCACCAGGAGTAGCCCTTGAAGGTGGTGAAAACAACCCAACAATCGACGCAGGATATTATAGACCGGCAACGATAGGAGACTTTGTATGGGAAGATTTGAACGGCAATGGAATTCAAAACGCTGGAGAACCGGGTATATCGGGCGTGACAGTGACATTGACAGGAACAAGAGGAGACGGGACAACAATTACACCATTGACGACAACGACCAATGCACAAGGTTTGTACCAGTTTACAAATCTAGCACCAGGTACCTATACGGTCACATTTACCAAGCCAGCCAATGTAATACCCACACTAGCTGATCAAGGCAGCAATGACGGCCTTGATAGTGATGCCGACCCAGTAAGTGGAGCAGCACCAGCAGTAACAGTACAAAGTGGTGAGACCAATAATACCATAGATGCAGGATACTTAAGATCCGCAAGTATAGGGAACTTTGTGTGGGAAGACCTCAATGTAAATGGACTTCAGGATAATGGAGAGCCAGGCATACAAGGAGTGGTAGTGCGGTTAGAAGACGTGAACGGAAATCCAGCGAGAGATATCAATGGAAATCTAGTTCCGAACCAAACGACAGACGCAAATGGATTTTATAGATTTGATAATTTGCGTCCAGGCGTTGGGTACGTGGTCGTGTTCACTACACCCAATACATACACACCCACACAAGCTAAAGTAGGATCCAACAATGCCTTAGATAGTGATGCGAACACAACGACAGGTAAAGCAGTAGCGGTAGTACTAAGTAGTGGAGAGTTCAATCAGGATGTAGATGCAGGATACTTCAGAAGAGCCAGTTTAGGAGACTTTGTATGGCATGACCTCAACGCCAATGGCATACAAGATGCGGGAGAGCCAGGTATAGCTAACATAACAGTAAGATTATTTAATAGTGAAAACGTACAAGTAGCCTTTACAGTGACTGCCCCGAATGGAAGTTATGTTTTCAATAATTTAGTACCGGGTACATATACAGTTAAGTTTGAAGCGCCAAATGGGTTTATAGCCACACCACAAGGTGCAGGAGGCGACAACACAAAAGACAGCAATGCCAATACAACAACAGGATTTACAGCACCGGTGACATTGGTAGGTGGTGAAAACAATCCAACAATAGATGCAGGATTCTATAGATTGGGAAGCTTAGGTGACTTTGTTTGGGAAGATAGAAATGCCAATGGTATTCAGGATGCATTTGAGCCGGGAATTGCCAATGTAACGGTTACATTAACGGGTACAGATGCATTTGGCAATCCGGTCAATAGGACGACTACCACTGGAGAGAATGGTCTGTATTTGTTTGAGAATCTAGTGCCAGGAACATATGAGTTAACATTTGTAAGACCAGGTGAAACATACAAATCATCGCCAGAGAGAGCTGGGTCAGATCCAGCAAGAAATAGTAAAGCCGATGAAACAACAGGTAAAACAGGAAACATTACCTTACAGTCTAATGAAAACATAAGAACCATAGATGCAGGATTTTATAGATGTGCCTATGTGGGAGATTATGTGTGGGTAGATGAGAACGGAAACAATATTCAGGAAGGTATCGAGCAAGGCCTGAATGGCGTATTAGTAGAGTTATACAGTACATCGAATCCAAATATACCAGTACAGACCATGTTGACACAGAATGATCCGCGACCAGGTAGAGAGGGCAAAAAAGGATATTATCTATTTGAAGTATGTCAATTAGGTACATATTTTATCAAGATGAAGCCAGATATGGAATTGTATGAGTATGTACAACCGAATCAAGGAGAAGATGACAATATAGATAGTGATATTATTGACTTTATCAATCAAAGCACATTACCATTTACAGTAAATTATGCAGCAGTTATATTAGACATAGATGGAGGAGTGAGATTGAAACCACTTCCAGTGACATTAAAAACATTTGCGGGTAGATGGAATCAAAGCAAGGACGTGAATGAAGTGGTGTGGATAACAGCATCTGAAGTCAACAACGACTACTTTGAAGTGGAGAGAAGTTATAGAGGAAGCGAATTTGAGGCAATAGCAAAAGTAGATGGACAAGGCAACAGTCAAGTAGAGACAGTATATACATTGGATGATGAAGAGATCAAAACCAATGGTGTATATAGCTACAGACTGAAGCAAGTAGATTATGACGGTCAGACGAGTTACTCAAATATTATAGACATCAGAGTAGAGCGAGAAAACGTTGTGACCAGCGCTGTATATCCGAACCCGAGTATGGGGCCATTGACAGTAGAGATCAATGGTAGCAAAGGCCAGAAAGTGAAAGGACAAGTCTTTGATAACTTAGGTAGATTGGTAGTACCATCATTGATAAACACAGAAATGGGAGGTAACCATGAAACCATACAAATAGAACAAGGCGTATTGGGCAAAGGTGTATTCTACATCATGTTAGACATTGATGGAGAGCGTCAATCACACAAAGTGATAATATTGGAGTAAAATCCATAAAGATTCATTCTCATTTTTAGATAATTTTCATATCTAAAACAATTAAAGCCGGAGGAGTATAAAAACTTCTTCGGCTTTTTTAACTCGGATATGCTTTAGAAAATCTATTCCGAAGCTAAACTTCATGCCTTTGGTCACGCTAAAGACGTGATAGACTTTGACAAGATCTGCAAAACAGAAGCTTCGCCTGTTTATCTTCTGTTTATCACAAAAGCACTTTAGCTTTCTCACAAAGAGTTCAGACTTTGCTAATCGCTCCTCATGCGTTTTCCAAACGCATTCCGGGGCGAAAGCACTGTTTGTTCAGAAGCCTTGGTATTTTTTATGGCTTTCACGAATCTCCTTTGTCGATTTCGCTTCGGCCACGAGACATCTTTATTTCTCGAACAACCTAGTTCACACAGCGGTGCTACGATTTTCGAATATAAATAGCTTATTTATTGCGTTTTAGCTTCTCATTACGATGTTCTAATACATAATACAGGTTTAATAAGATTGAGGTTTTGAATTTATTCTTGCATCATTTCTTCTAAAGCATAGAGTAGTCTATTGTGCGCATTGGCTTGAGAGATAAAAATTGAGTGTCTTAATTGTCCATTTTTATCAAAAACTAGCCAATGGGGTGTGCCTTCGGCTTGGTATTTTTTATAGTTTTGGGCACTTTCGTCAAGGTAAATTTCAAATGGAGGCGCACTATCAGTAAATATTTCAAAAATAGAGTTTTTTGTCCAATGTTTATGACCCAATTCTACATGAACCACAATCAATTGAATTTTTGGAAATTCTATAGACAAATTGTGCGCTATAGGCAAGGCTCTTCCGGTACATCCCAAACAAGAAGAATGATAAAAAACCACTAAAATAATTTGATTTTTATACATTTCAAGAATATCTATCGGCTTTTGATCAATAGTATTTAAAATAAGAGTCTTACCTATCATTTAGTTTATGTTAAGAAACGCAAAATTAATTAATAGCGATCACTATTTTAACTAATTTGTATCTTACTTTTACATTTCAATATAAATTACCTTTGTGATTATTCATAATTCAAAAGTATGTCTAAGAACATTGGAATAAGCGAAGCCGCAGCAATAGATGACAAAAGACAAAAACTTGTTAATGAAGGAGATGTAACAGCAGGGTTAAATGAAAAAGAAAAGAGAAGTGATACCATTAATCGAAAGATTCGGAAAAAGATATTTCATAATGCTGTAGTGCTCAAATACAAATTGGATGCTGATGCTCCGCTGAGTATTGAAGATAGAAAGGTTCAAATTAAATAGTTTTTATACAATTTTCCATATGAAGTAAAGAAGCATATATTAGAAGTACAGATTGAAGAATGCAAAAAAAAAATTCAGGTAAATCTGTCAATAAGGATTTAGTTTTGGATGATGGGTGGCAAAGGAGGCTACCCACATAAGTACCTTATGAGGCGAAAAAACTAAGAAATCTATAAATTTGATCTTCAGGTAGAAGTGCTCAAACTTCAAGCATGGGTAAAAGAAACGGGCGCAAGAGTCATTATAATTTATGAAGGTCGAGATGCCGCTGGAAAAGGAGGCACAATCAAACGAGTGATGAAGCATATCAATCCAAGGGGGCACGTGTCTTGGCGCTTGAAAAGCCCACTGACAAAGAAGGTGGACAATGGTATTACCAAAGATATATCAAGCATTTACCTACCAAAGGAGAGATAGCCTTATTTGATAGATCCTGGTATATTTGGGCAGGATTTTAACGAGTTATGGGTTTCTGTACCTCCAACGAATACAAAGAGTTCATGTTTAAATCTCGGAATTTGTACGCAATCTTGTTCGCAGTGGAATTACTTAGGTTTAGCCCGAAAAAATGCAGTTCAAAATCTATTCCGAAGCAAAACAACTGCAAACTATAGATTTTACACTTCGTTTGACTTGTCAGATTACTTTACAGTATTACTCCTCGTCAAAACCCTTGATTTTATTGTTGTTTAACTTCTCATAACGAAGTTCACCTGCAATATCCGAGTTAAATTTTTAAAAGCAAACCCTAATTAAAGTTCTTGAAAAAACGGTTTTATTATTATACTTTTTGAATCGATACTTAAGACAAGAAAATATTTGCAAAACTTAACCTTTCTTAAAGTATAACTTTTAGCTAGGCTTCAACTGAATATTTTTGATAATACAATCTAGCTAAACTACCAACTCTTCACCTGAAATGGGTAACGTACTTTGTATTCTGCCTCTATAAGATATTTCAGTACGCTTTTGAATTCATCCATATTTTCTTTTGAGGTTGCGGATATGAGTACGTTGGGTAGGCTGTATTGATTTTGAAATTTTTCGGAAATATCCATCATGATATCTTCTTTGGTTTGGGTATCCAAATAGTCATCAAAGTGCAATTCTTTGTAAAGGTCAATTTTATTGAAGACCATCAGTGTTGTTTTTTCAGCCGCGCCAAGTTCCTTCAAAGTATTTTGAACTGTTTTGATGTGGTCTTCGTGTTGTGGGTGGGCTACATCTATCACATGTATGAGTATGTCTGATTCACGTACTTCGTCTAAGGTGGACTTAAAACTCTCTACCAAATGGTGGGGTAACTTACGGATAAAACCTACTGTATCGGATAGCAAAAAAGGCATGGTGTCCCAAACTACTTTTCTTACTGTTGTGTCCAAAGTGGCAAAAAGTTTATTTTCCGCAAAGACGTCACTTTTGCTCAAGACATTCATCAGTGTTGATTTGCCTACATTGGTATACCCGACCAATGACACCCTTATTAGTTCGCCCCGGTTTTTTCTTTGTGTTTCTGTCTGCTGATCTATTTTTTCTAATTTTTTCTTGAGGAGGCTGATTTTGTCTCTAACGATACGACGGTCGGTTTCAATTTCTTGTTCACCTGGTCCACGCATACCGATACCTCCACGTTGTCGTTCGAGGTGTGTCCAAAGACCTCTCAAACGAGGTAGGAGATATTGCATCTGAGCCATTTCTACTTGTGTTTTGGCTTGTGCGGTTTGGGCTCTCTCGGCAAAAATATCAAGTATTAGAGTACTTCTGTCTACTATTTTGACCTTGAGATACTCTTCAAGAAAACTGTTTTGTTTGCCTGTGAGGTCTTCATCAAAAATAGCCAATGTGATGTCTTCATTTGCTTCAATATAGTCTCGGATTTCATCCAATTTTCCACTACCAACAAAGGTCTTTACATTGGGATGAGGGATCTTCTGCGTAAATATTTTTTTGGTAATGGCTCCAGCTGTTGTAGCCAGAAACTGCAATTCATCCAAATATTCCATTACCTGTGCTTCTTCTTCTGCTTTGGTGATAACGCCCACAAGCACACAGTATTCTTCAGTTTTTTTTATCCCTTTCTTTTCCTCCTTACCTACTTTCCAAGCGTCTGACATTCAATTTTATTATTATAATTTTTCTAAAAGAGCCTCTAGCGAAACCTTTTCTTTGACATTCTGAACAATGTCCGATATTTTTATCCTTTGCTGTTCTAATGTGTCTCTGTCTCTCAGTGTGACAGTATCATTCTCTAAAGTCTCAAAATCTATCGTTACACAGTAAGGTG
>CAZQXC010000128.1:0-7182 GCA_964597075.1 uncultured Roseivirgaceae bacterium
AAACGAATTGATAACGGTGTTGTAAGGTTGAAAAACATACCCATCGCGTTCTCCCACATTTGCAGGATCGCCTCCCCAACCAGCAGATGGCCAATCTACAATATCTGTAAGCATTTTTTCATAACCTTCTTTAAAGCCAAGTTTTGACATATAATCTGGGGTCACTTTAGTTGAAGTAATCAAACCTTCCTCATTCGACAATTCATAAAGCGTTTTATACTTTAATTTATCATAATATTTTTCAATTAATTCGGTATTTCCTGTGTACATATAATCAGCATGAAACATCAATGCTAAATGTTGTTGCCATTCGGTTGGCCATGTGGGATGTTCCATAAAATACTCTATGGTTCTTCTTGCCATAGCATATTCCCTGTCCGTACCGTAATGGCTTAATTGATTCAAATAAGCATTGGCCTCATAGGGAATCCTTTCTTTATCTCCATTTACATAGAGTCCGTTAAATGTGGTTGCTTTAATCGAATATTTACATAAGTCCCAAACTTGATTTAAAATATCATTTGAACTTTTAAAACTACTTGCTCCTTCATCCCAATAGGTATGATGTACCAATTGTTGAAAATTTCCTGCTATAATTTCCTCTTTCACCCCATCAATTTCAGCATATCGAAAAGGCATCAATACAGGAAAACCTTTTGGTAAAGGCAACGCTTTACTTGGCAACGTATTTCTTGTGGGAGGTTTTATAGGCAATTGATATTTTGTTTGTCCTGGTTTTACCTTTACTTGTATTTCTTGATACCGAATATGACTTGTCTCTGCTGGTTTTCTGTTAATGTTTTTTCCTTCCAATTGCTCGCCAATCCTAAAAGTTAAAGTATGTGGCGTTTTAGCTTTGTATGTAAAATCGATAGTTGCGAATGCGGCTTTCCCGAAATCTATATAATAGGTATCCCCAAGTTTTTCAAAATTTAATGGTTTGATGCTATCTATCTGAAATCTGTTTTCTGTTGATATCATTTTGCCAGCCTTGCCAATGGTGAACTCTTGAGGTTCCGAATAATTCACCAAGCGGTTGTCTTCATCCCAAATACGGACTTTCCAATAATATGTTTTACCTATATCTAAAGGATTACAAGGGTATTCAATATTTGTTGAAACATTTGAACGCACTTGTTTGCTATCCCAAACATCACCTTTATTTAAGTCAATATTCTTTCTTGAAGATGCTATTAAAATTTGATATGCTGATTGAAATACGGACGCGCTGGCAATAACCCAACCAAATTCTGGTTTTGAATCTAGTATTGATACCCCTTTAGGTTGTCTAATTAATTCAACAGTCAAATCTGTTGGAGGGCTTCTATAAACATCACTGTTTTTCTCAATCAACTCATCGCATTTGGCTCTAAGATTTGCAGCAATGTCTTTGTATTTCTTATTATTAATTAGGTTATTAATTTCTTTAGGGTCTTTTTTAAGATTGTATAGTTCTTCAACTGATTTATCATTGACGTATCTAAAATATTTCCAGTCTTTGGTACGCACACCTTCACTTGGCGGAATATGTTCAAAATCCCAAATGTGTTCTATTAAAATAGTGTCTCTTTCAATGCTTTTGGTTTGTTTATTCACTATAGGCAGCAAACTTTTTCCTTGCCACGTTTTTGGCGCTTGCAAACCTGCTAAATCTAAAATTGTTTGTGGCACATCAATATTTAATGCCATTTCTTCAATATCTTGATGGTTACTCACACGTGGATCAAAAATAATTAACGGCACACGTATGGAATTATCATAAAGTAGCCATTTACCAGCTAATTGGCGCTCACCCATAAAATACCCATTATCACCCATTAAAATAATAACAGTATTTTTATCAAGTCCTTTTTTAGATAGTTCTTCACGTATTTTGGCTATTTCATTGTCAATGCCAGAAATCATTCTATAATACCCCTTAAAACTGTGTTGATACTTTTCCGGGAGATCATAACGCCATGTCCAACGAAGTCTATTAAACCCATCTCGTACAAACTTTGGTTGGGCTTCAAAATATTTATCCTCACCTAAATCTGGCCCAGGCATAGTTATATTTTGTAATAGATTATCTGTTTCCTGTTGCCAAAAATATTGATCTTCAGCTGGATCATGTGCGTGTGGCGCACTAAAACTTAACGATAAACAAAACGGTCTTTCCAAATCGGCATTTTTTATATAATCTATGGCTTGTTGCCCGGTATATCTTGTTAAATGTACAGTGTCCTTGTCTATAGTCTTGTAATAATAACCTCTTCTATCTTTATAATCGTCATTTCTGTCATACGACTCATAATCATCAAACTGCTTATCCAAATCATCATACCGAACGCCATATTTACCATAAAAGGCGGTTTTATAACCATTATTTTTCAAAATAGTTGGATATGAATTTAACATATATTCTTCCCTTACATTTCCTGTTTGAAAATTAAAGTTATGTGTTCGCTCATGTAGACCTGTCAAAATACTAGCCCTACTAGCTGCACAAATGGGAGTGGTAACTATGGCATTTTCAAAATAGGTTCCCTCTTTTGCTAATTTATCCATTTCGGGAGTCGTTATCAATTTGTTACCAGTATAACCAAGTGCATCAAACCGTTGATCATCAGTGAGAATAAAAATTATATTGGGCTTTTTGTCATTTTTAGATGTTTTTTGTGAATAAATAAAATTCAAACAACCTATTACTATTAAATGAACTAATAAAACCCTGAATTTTTGCATTAATATATATTTTAATTTGGTTGGGTTAACTATCTAACAATTATTGACTAGTTCAAACTATTTAATAATCAAAAATAAAGAACAATTTCCCGAGTATGTACAAACATACATTTGAACTCATGGAATTCCATCCTGTACTATCCTGAAAAACTAAGTGGTTGTTAAAGCTTTTCTCAGAACATGAAGCTAATCGGTTACCTTTAATGGAATGTCTATTGGTTTAAGGTGTTTTCGAACTGATGCTGTATTTATTTTTATGTTTTTTATCCATGCTGAAGGTTTTTCATTTTCTGGTTTATTACCAAGAAAATTAATTTTCAGAGCAACAAATCCCTTTTTGTATTTAGAATTAACAATATTAGCTGTCGGGATTCCATTTACCCAAACTCTAATGTTGTTTCCTAAAGCCTCTATCCTATATTGATCCCAACTGCCTTCCTCTTTCAATGCTTTTTGTGCCCTTTGGTCTTCTTCAAGCGTATTTATCCAATTCCAAGTATTTCCAAAATCATCAAAAATTGCGCCTGTCCAATTTCTATTTTTATTGTGGTCTACTTTAACTTGGTAACCATATAACCTAACATGTGCTGTGTCTGGAGTCTTTTGAGCTCTAAACAAAATGCCATAGTAAAAACCAGAGTCTTTTTTGCAGTCCATCTCAAGTATAAAGTCCTTATACTCCGTTTTGGTTACCAAAAAAGTATGTTCATTGGTGTTAGCTTTTTGATTTAGTTTTATGGAATTTTCCTCAATTGTGAACTTTGCATCTCCTCCTAAAATTTGCCACCCTTCAAGATTTCCACCATTAAATAGATGTGTAAAATTTACCGTTTGAGCCATTAAGTTCAAACCAAAAAAAGAAAAAAAAACGAACGTTTTTAAAGCGAAAACTATTTTTCTCATGTTATAAATTATATTATCTGAAGTATGTTTTTTCAGTATCTAATCGGGTGTCCGTTAACGGTAAAATTATTAATTTTTGATGCTTTTTAATGTTTTTAGTTATTAGAGTTATGTTTTTAAATGCGATGGTTAGTGCTTCTTTGTCTATATCACCACTGCGTAAATAATGAATTTTAAATGCTATGTATCCTTTTATATATTTATCATCTTTAACATGGACACTAGGTACTTCGTTAAGCCAGATTTTAATAACACTGCCAATGGCCTCTACTCTTAATTTATTCCATGCTCCTTGATCGTTTTCAGCATTTTTGGCATCTTCATTATCCTCTAAAGTTTTAAGCCAATTATGAGCATTTCCATAATCTAAAAAAAGCCCGCCTGTCCATAATCTTGTTGGTGAAGGGTCTATTTTAACCATATACCCGTATAGTGATGAAAATGCCGTTGAAGGGGTTTCTACGGCGCGAAAAAGAATACCTGAATCTAAAGATTTATCTCTTTTAAAATATAACTCTAATATAAAGTTTTTATATTTTTTATTACTTCTAACAAACGCGTGTCTTGATGTATGAGTTGTCATTTTCAAAACAATGCAACCGTCGTTTGCTGAGACATTTGCAGGTGGATCCAATATAGTCCATCCTTCTAAATCTTTTCCGTTAAATAGGTTTTCTGATTGCAGTTCTTGTTTGGCATTCCCAATACTACCCTTTAGTAATACAATTATTACTAAAAATAATTTAGTGGTTCTAAAATATATATTGTTATACAGCACGCTATTTTTTTGTTGATCCTTGATAATATACTTTCGACACTTTTCTAATCATGCCATCGCCTTTTGTCATAATAAACAAATCTCCGTTATAATCGTTATAACCAATTATTAAATCAGCTCTTTCAGATTTGCTAAGCGATAATAAATCCACATCGTTTTTATTATCGATAATTCTCAAATCGTAAATACTGGAGTCCTTTAGTTCCTTGGATATATTCATGTAAAATAATCTACCTGTAACAATATCCCCAAAAATATATTTGTTTTTTAGATCATTTAAAGCTCCCTTATAAACATATCCACCACTAATGGCTCTCCCATCTAAATGATCATATTGTCCAAAAGGTGCTTCATACTTAGCTAAAATATTTTTATTTGGATCAAAAACAGTTTTTAAGTCAATTTTGGTATTAATGAAATAATTGCCTTCAAAGATACTCCAACCATAATGTTTTCCCTTTTTTACAATATTAATCTCTTCTATATTTGCTTCTCCTATATCTGCCACGAGCACGATGTAATTGTCTACGTCCCAACACATTCTATGTGGATTCCTAAATCCATAAGCCCAAATTTCTTTCTGAACCTCTGTATCTTTATAATCAATAAAAGGGTTGTCTTGCGGAATACCGTAACATTTGTTGTTACTATTTCTACCCAACGGATCAATTCTTATAATAGTTCCTAAAAGAGAATTCTTGTTATCTGCCAATTCTGGTCTTTTTATGTTATTAGAACCTCCATCTCCTATACCTAAAAATAGCATTCCGTAGTCCGTATGATCTTTTTCTAAATTAGGCACAAAATTAATATCTTGTATGCCATGTGCAGTTGTAGGTGTGTTTAAACGGAAAACCTCTCTTTTACTTCCACTAAAAGTGTGACTGTTTACGTTATCCATTTTCCATTCTGTTAATACCCATTGCAAGGCCACTCCAACAGGGACAGGAAAAGGTACCGTATTTATTGCTAATTTTTCTTTATAGGACTCGGTATGGGTTGTATAAAATATGGCATTGTTTAAAAAATCTGGATGAATTGCAAAACTCCCTAAACCAGAGCCAATTCCTGGTTCAACAATGAAATCTTTGAATATTTTTCGAATATCAAGAAACTTAGATACCTGTTTTTCATGTATATAGTATATAATACCCATTTGATCACTAACTAAAAAGTCTCCATTATTTGAAGGGTTTGCTCTCAAAGTCGCAATACCTTTTCTATTGACAATATTTTTTGTTCGTGGTATTTTTACATAATCTTCTAATTCAATTTTTAATTTGGAATTCTTAACCGAATCAACCAAACGTTTTTTTGATAATAGGGCATTTTTAAAATTAGTTTTAAAAGGTTCTATATTATTTTTAGAAGTTTCATAATCGATATAGGATAGTATGTCCAAAATTTGTTCATCATTCAGATGTTCATAACTTGGCATTATAGTCTTATAGCGAGACAATAAATAATTTGCTCTTTGATTTCCTAATGCTATAACCTCTGAAGGGTTTTTAATGAACTGAACTACTTCTTCTTTGGAAAGTAATTTTGTAATACCACCCAATGGAGGTCCCATGGTCTCTTCTGTAATGGCATGACAGGAAGCGCAATTTTTAATAAACAACTTTTCTCCAGAATTTATATTATAACTAACTTTGGAATATGTTTTACTAAAATGATTTTCACTAAACCATAAATGAACGATACAACAGCAAATACCTAGTAATATTGAGATTCCTGAGATTATTTTAAAACTTGCTTTATTCATATCATAATACAATAAAAAAATTAAATATACACTTCGTTGTCTCAAGTACCATCCTGTACTGTGCTGAATTTACCTCTCTAAAACAAGAGTAATCATTTAAATTTCGATTATTGATTTGGGTCAATTTTTATTAAACATTGTCTTAATCTGAGTTCGGTTATGACATACAAATACATCAAAGAATACGATTAAGTTTTTATATGTTTTTTCATGGTACGCGTAGTGATTTAATTCATCATGGAACCACAGAAATTCTTTAAGTATGAGATTTATGATTATACAAAACACTTTTATAGGACGCGACCAGATGGAAGAAGAACAAAAAGAATCAATTCCTTTCCATAAAGAGATCAGAGAAAGGAATTTCTAACAGTAATTTATAAACACATTCATATGAATCAAACCACGTTAGAGAAAATGAAAACCCTTAAGCTTAGCTGTATAAAAGAAGTCTTTACAACAGCTATTGAAAGCAGTAAGAGCAGAAACCTGAAATGACTTGTCGACATGCCTTGGAATAATGTGGTCACTATGCACGGAATATTTAAACATGACAACAAAAACCAAAATTTGTAATTTTTACAATTACTAATATTGTATAGGCCTATGATAGGATAAGAACTTCTTTAAAATGTATAGATAATATATTATTTTTTCAAAACGATTTTTTCCATAGTATCCAACTCCGGTTTGCCACCGCGATTTCCACTGCCCGCGACTATGTATATTGTATCTTTATGCAATATTGCCTGCGTACCATGTCTTCCTCTTTTTAGAGAACCATACTTTTCCCATTTATTTGAAAGAATGTTAAAAATCTCTACATTTTCGTGGGCTTCTTCTAAAGCTACACTTTCACCACCTATAATTATAAGTTTATTATTCCAAAAAATAGTCGAAGTTCCAGCTCTCTCTGTAGGCAAATTATGGGTTTTATCGATTGTTTTCCAGGTACTGGTTTTAAGATCAAATACGTCGATCTCGGGAATAGTAAGTTCAAAAGTTTGTTTGG
>CAZQXC010000129.1:0-7019 GCA_964597075.1 uncultured Roseivirgaceae bacterium
GAATGAATACGATTAAAATTATCAATTGGCCAAACAAGGCCGATCGCATCATTCGTGAGGCCCCGTCAATGCTGATGTTATCTTTAAATGTTTGAGCTTGCTTACCGGATAGTTCTGCTAAAGACGATCTGCTAGCTGTGATTTTATACGCAGTGAACTCTACAATGATTACTGCGCCATCAATTATAATCCCGAAGTCGATGGCGCCCAAGCTCATCAGATTTACATCCACCCCAAACAGGTACATCATGCTGAGGGCAAATAATAATGAAAGCGGTATTACCGAGGCAATAACAAAGCCAGAACGGAAATTTCCCAACAGCAGCACCACAACAAAAACAACAATTAAACATCCCAATGCTAAATTTTCAGCTACCGTGGATGTTGTTCTTCCTATCAATTCACTTCGGTCGACAATAGGATTTATGAACACGCCTTCGGGTAATGTCTTTTGAATTTCAGCAACGCGCTTTTTTACCTCTTCGATCACTTTTCCGGAGTTGGCATCTTTCAGCATCATAATCTGTCCCAGTACTTTCTCTCCCTCACCATTCCCGGTAATCGCGCCAAAGCGAACAGCATGACCAAAGCCTACCGTGGCTATATCTTTAACTAAAACCGGCACGCCCTGCCGCACATCTACTACTATACGTTCTACATCATCCAATGAACTCACCAAACCCTCCCCCCGGATGAAGTAACTTTCATTAGTCTTTTCAATGTATCCACCACCGGCCGCGCTGTTGTTGGACTGAAGCGCTTTGTACACTTCGGCCACTGAAAGGTTCATGGCTCGAAGGCGTTCGGGATTTACAGCCACTTCGTATTGCTTTAAAAAACCTCCCCAGGTGTTGATCTCTACTACGCCTGGAATTCCGGAAAGCTGACGCTTAACCACCCAATCCTGAAGGGTTCTCAAATCGGTGAGCGTATACTTGCTTGCATGCTCGGGTTTTACATCCAGCGTATATTGATAAATTTCTCCCAAACCTGTTGAGATAGGTCCCATCATCGGGCTACCAAAACCAACCGGAATTTTTTCTTCGGCTGATTTTATTTTCTCTGCTATGAGCTGCCGAGGAAGAAAGGTACCAATGTCATCATCAAAAACTATAGTAACTACGGAAAGGCCAAATTTAGAGATAGAACGAATTTCATGCACACCGGGAAGATTCGCCATCTCTAATTCTATAGGATAGGTGATGAACTGCTCAATTTCTTCCGTGGCGAGATTACGCGAAACCGTAATTACCTGCACCTGATTATTGGTAATATCCGGTACTGCACCAATGGGAATATTAAACAAGGAGTAAACCCCAAAACCCATCATAATGGCTGTTAATAAAAAAATGATGAGCTTATTACGGATGCTGAAGGATATAATTTTTTCCACGCCTATAAATTGATGCGTGAAGGTAGAGCCGAACCCCTTAACTAGTCCTTAAAGTTTTCTTAAGATTTGCTTAGGGTCTATACAAATGAGTCTAATTAAGTTCTTACTCTGTGTTCTCTAAAAGTATAGACCAAATTTTATCTTACCGCAAAGGCGCAATGACCTGCCTTGGCAGGCGGGCGCAAAGTATCGCAATTTCTCTGCAGCTTAGCGTCTCTGCGGTTAAGTATTGGATTACTCCGGAAATTGAAGGGTGAAAGTTGAGCCCTTATTCAGCTCACTTTGAACAGTTAAAGAAATTGACAATTGCACACATGCCTTTTGCACGAGGGACAAACCAAGACCTATACCTTTAATGGATTTATGAAGAAGTGCATCAGACCGATAAAAAGATTGAAAAATTTTCTCATGATCCTTACGATCAATACCGACCCCTTTATCGCTGACGGAAATTTGCAAAGCAGAAGTATTTACTGCACGAACAATAACCTCCTTACCTTGCGGTGAATACTTTACTGCATTGGAGATCAGGTTTTCTAAGATAACTTCCAGCAGGTACGGGTCAGATTGTACCAATAATTCGGGAGAACACTCTGTTTTGATCATAACCCCATCGGGCAACCATGAATGCTGTTGGCGTTGGATTAAATCTGTGATAAAGGAGTTTACATTAATCTCAACGGACTCAGGAGTTTTAGAAGGATGATCAAATCGAGCGAGTAACAGAAGTTGTTCTACAATAACATGCATCCTGTCAATTTCACGAATGCTTACCTCTACCTTTTCTACGTACTCTTCAGCTGTACGTGGCTTTCGGATCAGCACCTCCAACGTGCCTCTTAAAACCGCTAAAGGTGTACGCAATTCATGTGAGGCATCGGCTGTGAATTGTTTTTCCCGCTCCAGTGCTGATTCAATTCTGCCCAGCAACTGGTTAATTGAATTCGTTAAATGAAATAATTCATCTTTTTGTGACGGTAGGGAAATCCGTTCGTTCAGGTTACTTTCTGTAATTCGATTGGTTGTTTCTAAAATAGTTTTAACGGGCACAATGCTTCGGCCGGCAAGCCAACGTGTTGTACCAAATAAAACGAGCAATACCACGGGGTACAGACCGAGCAGCAACCGCTGCAACGTACCCAATAACTGTTCAGCATTTTCAGATGAGATAGCCGTAACAATATACCCCACAGTTTTTCCCTGATCGATCACGGGTATCTGGCGCTGGCGGATGCGTTTACCGTTAAGCAGGTAATCCAGATCTACCACCTTATTAAAATCAGGTTGAACCGCCAGCGAATTCTCTTTAAGGTTAGGTGACTTATCGCGGACAACTCCCTGGGCATCCACCAGTTGAATAAACACCGGATTCACTTCGACCTCGCGGTGCTCACGCTCTTCCATTTCGGCCCGATTAATAAAGCGGATTCTCCCGCTTTCAATCCTAATCTCCTTTTGATGCTTTACCGCTTCGTAGGATAATATATTCTCCAGATCGTTATACACCAAATTTCTGATGACCATGAAAATGGTAACGAACACCAGGGCGACTAACAACGCTGTGGCAGCCAGGTATAAAAAAGCAATCCGGTTTTTGAATGAGATGTTCATGATTCCCTGGCAATATAACCTACCCCCCGAATGGTTTGAATGTATTCTTCGTCTTTCAGGATTTTCAGTTTCTTGCGAAGGGCATTGATAAAAACATCAATCACTCCGCTGTCGCTGGTGGCATCCATTCCCCAAATACTATCCATTATTTTATTTCTACGGCAAACCTTGCCCTTATGGCGTATAAGGTATTCGAACAACTGAAACTCCTTTTGGGTGAGCAGTATCTCTTCCTGTTGCTTAAAAACCTGATGTGTTTCTGTATTCAATAAAAACGGTCCAAGCGTAAACACACCATTTTGATCCAACACCGGTCGTAATTGCACTTTAATCCTTTCCAGTAATTCTTCGAAATGAAAAGGTTTTCTGATGTAATCATTGGCTCCTGCTTGTAAGCCAAAAACGGCATCCTGAACGGTATCGCGTGCAGTAAGAAAAAGGATGGGGGTTTCCTTATTCTCCTTTCTGTAAGCTTTACAAAGTTCAATACCCGTTAGCTTGGGTAGCATCCAATCCACGAGCAACAGGTCGTATGGTTCTGTTAATGCCTGATGAAGTCCGGATTGTCCATCGGACGCAACGTCCACTTCATAGCCTTCTTCCTCCAATCCTTGTTTCAGGAAACTGACAATTCCGCCTTCGTCTTCAATAACAAGAATACGCATACTCAAAACTACGCATTAACAACTTAGGAAAATCTTTCGGGATTCTTAAAATTAGCTTAAGGATGAATAAAGCCTACTCCGACTGAAAACCAAAAGCAGAAAAATGCTCAGGTTACAATATTGCGTTTCGATAACATCAGACCTGAAACGATTAATAACATTCCCGCTGAACCAAAAACAATATGCAGGTAATTCACTGTTTGCAGCATAATCATCTGAACAATAATCCATCCTGTTAAAATTGCACCCTGCAAAACAATTAACCTGACGTAGTGCGTTGATTTTGTAATCACCAATAAGGCAATGCCCAGGCTTAATAAACCATTGGCCACAAATAAAATTATACCCGGAATCAGGTAGTTAGAAAATGGTGAATGCTCCAACCAACTTAAAGACATATCCAATCCGGAGCCGTCCGGTTTGCTGATGAGCATCCAACCACCAAAGCAGGCCGAAACTCCGTTGAACAGTAATAATAGAATAGCCAATGTACGGGCGGTGTTATTCATACTACAAAGGATGCGGCAAATTTTGCAATAGCCGGGTAATTAATTTCAGACTTGGATTTGGTTTCCCGGGCAATGACACGGGTCATAAACTTTTCTATAAAATTCATCTTATCAAACAACCACTCTCCGCCAAAAAGACCTTGCGCACGCGCGTGTTCCCGTAATTCTTTTGAAAAAGCATTTTCAAATTCCTGCCTTGCCTGTTCCTTATTCATGTAACACATAAACAAGCCAAGTTTTTTCCTTAGGAGTTCCTGTTTATAGTCCTGGCAAAATTGTTTTATAGCTAGCTGTATCTGTCCGACATGAATAGATCCGCCAATGATCACGGTACCGTAACGCGTCAAATCCGGAACGGGATCATGCTGTAGATTAACAACTTCTGTATTCACTTTTCCTATTAATTCGGTCAATTTTTTAACCACTTTTTCTGTGGTGCCATGATGGGTCATGTAAACAATCAGGATACGCATAGTCCTTTTATCAGGCCATTAATCTATCCTACCTGCTTCCACCATGCTATGATAACCATCAACTCAAAAGCTGATTCGTATCAGGATGGATCATATGACCCTTCAGCCGTACATTTTTTCAATTTCCTTATGATAATGCTCCATAATAAGATGCCGCACAGGTTTTAAAGTTGTGGTTAATTCTCCGGTTTCAACACTCCAATCCTGATGGCAGAGTACAAAATCCTTTACCCGTTCATAATTTGGAAGCTCCTCATTAAGTGTATCTATCTCCTGTTTAAACTTTTCACGAACCTTAATATTATACACCATAAACTCCGGAGCTGTCCAGTGTATTCCTTCCTGTTTACACCACGCTTCCAACCATTCAAAATTGGGTACCATCAGCGCGGTTACATAAGGCTTTTGAAAACCAATGATCAGGCAACGTTGAATAAACGGTGATTGCATAAAATGATTTTGCAGCGGAAGTGGTGCAATGTATTTACCAGCCGAAGTTTTAAAAATATCCTTTTTTCGATCGGTGATCTTAAGAAATCGCTCAGACACCATTTTTCCTACATCCCCCGTACGGAACCAACCCTCCGGGGTAAACACTTCTGCATTCAATTCCGGTCGCATATAATATCCCATCATTACATTATCACCCTTTACTAAAATTTCACCCTCTCCATCCTCATTGGGGTTATCAATTTTTATCTCCACTCCGGGTACAGCCATACCTACCGTGCCAAAACGGTTTAGTCCTGGCTCAAAGCGGTTAACTGAAATAAAAGGTGCTGTCTCTGTCATACCATAACCTTCAACTACAAAAATTCCTGCAGCTGAAAACAGTCTTCCGATTTCAGGACGAAGTGAGGCTGCCCCTACCACCATATACCGCATTTTACCGCCCAGTTTTTTTCGCCACTGGCTCAACACCACTATCCTGGCAGCAGCCAGTTTTAACATCAACATCGGCTTAAGCATACCCGGCCGGAATTGCTTACCAGTTTCCATGGCCCAGCGAATTACTTTCCGTTTCAACCAATTACGTTGCAGGGTTTTTTCCAGCATAAAGTCATACATCTTTTCAAGCACACGCGGCACACTTGTACAAAAGTGTGGTCGAACAGTTCTAAAATCATGCACAAACGTATCCTTATGCTGACTGAAGTACACAGAAACACCAAAAGCCATATACGCATAGGAAGCAACACGTTCAAAAATATGACTGAACGGAAGAAAACTTAATACGCGCTGTTTCGGTTCGAGTGGAAGCAATGTTAAAATAGACTTGATTGAGCTAACCACATTGCGATGGGTAAGCATAACACCTTTAGGAACACCGGAGCTACCGGATGTATACATAATGGTAAAAACATCCTCCTCGGAAATAGCCGTCCTTATTTTAAATAGATGCTCCAAATCATCTTCAGTCGCCCTCACTAAACTTAAGGGTTTAAAATAACCCTTCTCGTTTGCTTCAATATGATAAAGATTAATTGTAATCTTTAAGTCTTCTACAATATGTTGAAATCTGAAAAACAAACCTGTATCAGCAATAATGCAAAGCCGGGCTTCTGTTTCAGTAAAAATGATTTCCAATTCCCTTGCGTGAGCCGTGGGATGAACCGGAACTACAATTAGCCCAGCCTGCTGACAGGCGAGATCGAGTATCATCCAATCAGCACTACCCACCACCGGAACAAAAATTACTTTCTCACCTTTCTGATAACCATTGCCTATAAACCAACACGCTAGTGCCTCCGTTTTTTTCTTAACCTCTTCAATAGTATAACCACGCCAACTTCCTGCGGCATAGAAGTTAAGCGCTCGAGTATTCGGATATTTTTCCTGTTGATAGGAAAGAATATCAAATACCCGTTGAAAGTTACTGGTTGCTTTTTTGGTGATCCTGGTCATCGATTAATCAGGTTGTGACCGGTTTAACATACAGGATATGATAAAGCTTTTCAAAAAATTCCGGGTACTCCGGCAGATTGTTATGACGTGCCCCTTCAATAGCATGTAATTCAATTTTATCCGGATACAGGTTCTTAAGTTTTACACTTTGAGAAAAAGAAATCAGCCGGTCGCGTGTGCCGTGAATAATGTGCACCGGACAATGAGTAGTTTTAAGATATTGATCGGTGCGAATGTCATAACGAAGTAACCAACGTAACGGTATGAAAAATAAATACCGATTCACATTATAATAAAAACTGAAATAGGGCGAATCCAAAATAAGCATAGCCGGTTTATTCCAGGAGGCAATTCGTGCCGCAATACCGCTACCCCATGAACGGCCGTACAATACAATTCTATTTTCAGGATAGACCTCACCTAGCCATTTGTACATAAATTGGGCATCATTAAACACCCGGGT
>CAZQXC010000130.1:0-7001 GCA_964597075.1 uncultured Roseivirgaceae bacterium
AAATCGTCAATTGTATATTCAACCCAAATATCTGGTATTTGAATTTTCCCTTTTATTTTTTCAGGTCGCTCTATATAGGTTGTTGCGATTGATATTTTAGCCTTCGTTTTTGGTAATTCCATTGGGGTGTAAGTAGTTGCACCAATAGGATTGTTTCCTACACTTGTGCCGATTACTGTTCCAATTCCATTGTCTTGAAATAAAGTGGTAAGCATTGCAGCTGCGCTACCTGTTCTAAAATTTGAAAGGATATAAACATTACCTTTAAAAATCGGGCGATTATCTTGAATAAAATATTTCGAGTTTTTATCTATAATTTCACTAAAAAGGTTTTCACCCGAATTGGTCTGAACCAAATCTCTTTGTGGCACACCTTCGGGATATTTTTTATTTAAATCTTGATAATCTTTCTTAAAGTATTTTTTATAGATATCTGATGTGAAAGCGAATTCAGTAAAACCTTTCAGACTCTCTTTTTCAGTAAGGAAATACAGAAGCTGTATCCCAAGCGTAAGATTTCCCCCTGGGTTATTCCTGATGTCTATAATCAAATTATCTACATTATTTTTATTCAAACTATCGATAAGCTCCCATACAAAATCCTTAAAAACAGGATATTTAGGATTGTAGAAATTTGCAATACGTTTTGAAGGTTTGTCTTTTTTAAATTGTCTCTTTACATATCCTCTTGCGATAGGTTGAAGCCAAGGTTTTACATAACTTTCAATTCCTTCCAATATGTCAATTTTATCGTGGCATCTATTAAATTGGAAATAACCAAAATTCCCCTCCTTGTTAAGGGTATAGAAATAGGTTTCATTTTGATATTTTGTAATGGGATTCTCTTTAAATGAAATATCAAATACATCAACTTTACTATCGGTGGATATTGGCGATAGTTTAATTTCAGAGTGGTCTTCAAACTTCAGCTTTAATATTTCAGAATTTTCTTTGATGAGACCAATTTGTTTTAAGTATTGTGGCTTATTGTAAAATTGTAAGTCACGGACTTCAAATTGTTGGTTAATTTTATTCTCAGCGAAGGTATAATCAATCAATTGGGCTTCTACTTCTTCTGTAGTTAGTCCGTTTATTTCAATAATTTTTTTTCCTATTTGTAAACTATCATACTGCTTACCAATATTAAGTAAAAACCAATCATCTGATGAGATATAGATTACATAAGGATAAACCAACTTAAATTCCTGACTTAAAGATATGTTGGTATGCTGGTTTTTTAGATTGGAAAGGTAACTTCTTGCTTGAACAACAAAGTCGGTGTTATTATCTACAATTGCTAATGTTGATAAAATTTGGTCGGCTTGCTCTTGACGTTTATCCTTTGGAAAGACACTGTCTAATTGAGGATAGCCTTCTTTCACCAATTTGGTCAAGTAGAGAATATCATACTGATAGTTATTGAGTCCCTTTTGCGTAATTTTTTCTTTTGGCGTGTAGTTTTTTAATCCTGTCTTCTGCAAAAAAACTCCGCAAGAGGAAAATAGTAAACTAATTAGTAATAAGAAAAATATTTTATTCATTCGGTGTTTGTTTTTAAGCTTGCTATTAACTCTCTTATATCCGCTATAAACCTTCGCCAATACACCCGGTTTTGGATAGCTTGACGAAACTAAATCTTTTCTTAAAAGGATATTGGGTTATTCAAGATACACAATGCAAAGCTTAATTGGCAGGGCTTGGGTTGTTCAAAGGAGGTTAATTTTAAGCATGAACGCCCTCTGCAATTATTTCTTTTCCATGCGCCAAATTTTCATATACCTGAGCGCTTTTCCGTTTACGCCTCTCTTTAGTTTCTAAATCGCATTCGTATAGCCCAAACCGGTAAGTAGGGCCCAGGTGCCACTCAAAATTATCCCATGCGCTCCACCAGTAATAACCACGAATATCAAGTCCATCGTCAATTGCTTGATGAACAATGGTTGCATAATCGAGTATAGCTTGTTGCCGCAGTTCATCTTTCGCATCACACACACCGTTTTCGGTAATGATGATGGGCTTTTTATATTTATTCCAGTATCTATCGAGGCAGGTACGCAACCCCTCTGGGTGATACTCCCACATATCATCATGCTTTACACCGAGTGCTGTAATTTTATCCGGTGTATCAATATAAGTTATCGGCATGGGGTCGTGCGTGACCCTTGCATAATAGCTCATGCCAAAAAAATCCACCTTGGTAAAATGATCCGGAACATATTCCATAAACCACCAGTCGGAGAGGCGGGCCGGAAACCAACCTAATACATTTTCATTAGAGAAAACCACTGCATTATGTGAAATGCCTACAGGATGTTGGGGAAATTTCTCTTTGATATAATCATACACCAGGTTGTGTGCCTTACCCATGTTCTTAACTACTTTACCGGCTAAGTAAGGATTATTTTTAAACGGAGGAAAGAAGCCGGTTATCCAGCCATAACTGGCATACACATTTGGTTCATTGAAGGTATTCCATGATGAAATATAATGCCCGAACGCATCCACTACTTTTTTGCAGAAGTCGACCCACTGTAAAATATTTTCTTCTTTTTCCCAGCTTCCGGTCTTCGCAAACCATAACGGGTTTGTAAAGTGATGCAGCACCATCATAATGGAAACACCTCTGGACTTCAGGTCGGTGAGAAAATCATGGTAGGCTTTAACGGTAGCGGCATCAAAATCTTCGAATGGTTTGCGCTGCAGCCTGCTCCACATCAAGCCCATACGGTAGCCGGGTGCCAACGAAGCGATTATGGCAGCATCTTCTTTAAAGCGTAACTCGTGGTCGGTGGTTCGGTCAAACACAAAGCCATCGCGCGATTTTACACCTTGCCAGTCGTGTTCAAAGGCTGTTTCAATTTGTGCGGCTGCCGTACTGGTGCCAAAAATAAAATTATCGGGAAAGGACAGGGTCATGGGTTTTTAGTCGCGTATGAAGCCTGCTCGGTTTCCCATTGTTCCCAATAGCGGCTTAATAATTGAAGATCGTCTTCTATGCAAGGATAGTTTAATTCTTGTTTGGGAATGAAGGGCAGTCTGCCGTTAGCAAGATCATAGGCATTCAATCCACCGGTCCATTCAAAATGTCCTGGATCATACAGGTATCGCCAACGGCCACCCCAGCGCATGCCGAGTTGTTCACCGATTATACCGATTTTTCTCCACAGTGCCTTGCTTTCCCATTGTGGTTCACCGTTTACCATGGGTACAACGTCAACGGCAAGTCCGTATTGATGATTTGATTTACCGCCACCTTTGCGGGTATAGGCTTTGCCCATGCCTTTGTATTCATCTTGCTTGGCATGGGTGCGAAACGTTTCAACAATTCTTAGCTCAATGCCTTTTTGCTTGCACAGAAAAATAAGCTTTGCCACCTTATCACGAAAGTAGGGGTGAAGAGCAGTAAGTTCAGTGATCATGGGTAAAGCTCCACGATTTTTACCGAAGGTGAAGTTATCTACCGTTGACCAATACATCCAGCCATTTTGCGAGTACTCCAGTACCTTTCGTATTTCCTCATTTTTTTGATAGGCCATCAGGGCCTCTTCCTTGTCAATAGAATCACGGATGGCAAACTCACGTTCCTGCTTTTCCTTTTCAAGGCGGTTAATGATTTCCACTTCCGCACGGCAATCAAAAGACGCAAAAAGGGAGTTTTGAGCAATCCCCAATAAAGGACTCAGCAAAAGACTAAAAAGTAACAATCCAATGAAAAAACGCATTTCTGCACATTGTTAAGCTTGCAAAGGTATCAGGTTAGCCTTTAAATCAAAAATGACCTAATGGCAAAGAAGAAGCCGTATCAATCCTGTTGACACGGCTAAAGGCTTTGCCGTTCTTCTATTTTGAATTTTACTCCGAATCTTCAGTCTTTAACTCTGCCAGGATAGCTTCATACTTTGATTTTATTTCCTGGTCTTCGGCAATCGCTTTCTTTACCTTATTGTAAACGGCCGCGCCAACATATTCGCTTGCCAGCGCCTTAAAGGTTTCCTGAATTTTTGCAGTGCCCTCTTCCTTAGCTTTGATGATTTCCTTTATGGCTGCAATTTCTTCCTGTGTAGCCTTAGCTTCAGCCAATTTTGTTTCGTCAGAAATAATCTTGGAAAGTTCATTGTAGCGCGCTGCTGAAATAACCTCATTATTCTTAACCATTTCAGAGATGGTGGTCATCAGATCCTTTTTCATGTTGTCGATGGAATCCATAACCACGGCATATTTCTTCAATTCTTGATCCGAAACTGCTTCCTGGGCAGAAACTCCATTATACGCCATTAGGAAGAGGAATACTGCCGGTAAAAATTTAAAATACTTCTTCATCAGTCTGTGTTTTTGTAAAACTTCGGTTTAAATAAGCTGAAATTTTAAAAGCTTATCGCTTGATAACTAGCATATTTTGATAAACGGTTGAAATTGAATGCTCACCAACCTGTCAACTATAAGTCATGGAATCATTTGCATAATTTCATTTTCATACTTTCTCTGCGTAATTTTCGTACCTGTTTTAAACCTTAATGTTTAACCTATGACCGATCAATTTATTGCTACAAATACTTATCCTGTACGGCATCTGGAAGCACTGACTTGGATTAAAGAAATAGCCGAACTCGTAAAACCTGAAAAGATTCGGTGGTGTGACGGGTCTGCAGGAGAATACCAGGAGCTTTGTGAAACGCTCGTAAGCAAAGGTACCTTCATCCGACTAAATCCGAAGAAAAGACCCAATAGTTTTGCTTGTTTTTCCGATCCCAGTGACGTTGCACGTGTAGAAGATAAAACGTTTATCTGCAGTCGCAGAAAAGAGGACGCTGGCCCAACCAATAACTGGGAGGATCCTAAGCAAATGAAGCAAAACTTGCAAGGTCTGTTTGATGGGTGCATGCAAGGAAGAACCATGTACATTATTCCGTTTAGCATGGGCCCCATCGGTTCCGATATTTCACAAGTTGGTTTGCAGATTACGGATTCGGAATATGTGGTGGTGAACATGCACCTAATGACCCGCGTAAGTTCAACAGTTATCGACCAACTGGGGAAAGATGGTGTGTATGTAAAATGTCTTCACAGTGTAGGAGCTCCATTAAAATCCGGACAGCAGGATGTTAAATGGCCAACCAATACGACCACGAAATATATTGTTCACTTTCCGGAGGAACGTAGCATTATGTCATATGGATCAGGGTATGGCGGTAATGCTTTGCTCGGTAAAAAATGTTTTGCCTTACGGATAGCGTCTGTTATGGGTAAAGACGAGAACTGGCTTGCCGAACACATGCTGCTGATGGGCGTTGAAAGCCCGGAGGGTCATAAGGATTATATTGCTGCAGCCTTTCCAAGTGCGTGCGGAAAAACGAATTTTGCCATGATCATTCCCCCTGAGAAATTAGCCGGATGGAAAGTAACTACAGTCGGTGATGATATTGCCTGGATAAAACCAGGTAAAGATGGAAAACTTTATGCCATCAATCCAGAGGCCGGATACTTTGGTGTTGCTCCGGGTACTAACGAAAAAACAAATCCGAATGCTATTAAGTCAATCGCTGCTAATACTATTTATACTAATGTGGCCGTTACGGATGATGGCGATGTATGGTGGGAAGGACTTACCCAGGAGCCTCCCAAAAATTTAACAGACTGGACCGGAAAGAAATGGGATCCGGCTTCCGGCAAGCCTGCTGCTCACCCTAACAGCCGCTTTACTGTTTCTGCTAAGCAAAACCCGGTAATCGATACTGAATGGGAGAACCCCAAAGGAGTGCCCATCACCGCATTTATTTTTGGTGGACGAAGAAGCACAACGATACCGTTGGTATATCAATCTGCCAACTGGGCTTATGGTATATATATGGCCTCTACCATGGGATCTGAAATGACTGCAGCTGCTTTCGGAGAAGTGGGTAAGGTAAGACGTGATCCTTTTGCTATGCTTCCTTTCTGCGGATATCATATGGGCGATTATTTCAACCACTGGCTACAATTTGGCCGCGGTCTGCCGGCACCCCCCCGGATTTATGGGGTGAACTGGTTCCGCAAGGATGCTGACGGGAAATTTATATGGCCAGGCTTTGGCGAAAACATGCGTGTTTTGAAGTGGATTGTTCAAAAGAGTCGTGGTGAAGTGAACGCTGTGGAAAGTCCAATAGGATGGATGCCAACCTATGATGACATCGATTGGACGGGGCTTGACTTTTCACGCCAACAGTTCGAAAGCATTACATCAATCGATCGTGAGGAGTGGAAGGTTGAACTGCTGCAACATGCCGAATTGTTTGAACGCATGTACGATAAGTTACCAAAGGAATTTATTTTCATGCGTGAACTGCTGCTCTCCAGTTTGTGGCGTTCACCCGCAAAATGGAAACTTGAACCTGAACGTTTTTAATAGTTATAAAACCCCATTTGAAAAGCCCCTTTTGCGAGGGGCTTTTTTATGGCCGCACTGGTTAAATCTTGCAAACCTGAATTAATAGCTATACTTTGGAAATACCAAATCAAACCTGTTTAGCATGAGTTCAACCAAAACTTTTTTTGGACACCCGCGTGGATTAGCCACCTTGTTCTTTACCGAAATGTGGGAGCGGTTCAGCTACTATGGCATGCGGGCAATTCTTATATTTTTTTTGCGCGATAGTATTGAAAACGGTGGCTTGGGTTTGGATGCTAAAAACAGTGCAGCCATTTATGGATTGTACACCATGTTTGTTTATCTGCTGGCGATGCCCGGAGGTTGGCTAGCCGATAATTTCTTTGGACTTCGTAAATCTGTATTTATTGGCGGTTGTTTTATTGCTGTTGGTCATTTCTTTTTGGTAATCCCTACAACCGAAACATTTTTTATTGGCCTGGTATGCATTGTTCTCGGTGTTGGCTTATTGAAACCAAATATTAGCGGTATTGTAGGCGGATTGTACTCCGTACAGGAACAATCAAAACGCGATGCAGGCTTTTCAATTTTTTACATGGGCATAAACATTGGCGCGTTTATCGGCCCGATAATAGCA
>CAZQXC010000131.1:0-6847 GCA_964597075.1 uncultured Roseivirgaceae bacterium
CGATTTTTTTATTTGGCGGATTATCTCTTGCTGGCGACCTTATCTTCAAACCCACCATTAAACACATGGAGGTCAACCTGATGCCCGTTTTTAGAGGAAAAGTAAAAATTCTTCCCTCCGGACTTCAAAACCAGGCGGCTCCAATTCTAGGCGCAAGCAGTCTGGTGTGGAATTACCTGGAGGAAAAGGGAAGGGTTCACGCCTGATAGTTTCATAACCGCAATCAACCACTCACTTCGGTGGATCCTTCAACGCAATGGCAAAAGAAGCATTTAGTGCTTACCTTCACCCATTCATAGACAAGTTCATTTTATGTTTTTTAAAATAAAACTGATATCCACTTATGGTACCTATTCACGCCATGCAACATCAACAAGTCCTCAAAATGAACGGGGCCTTTATTCGCATTGAACCCCATGATTTTATGAATATTTTACGAAAAGCCGAAGGTCTTCTGGTGATCGAATCGAAAATAGGAATTTTTTCGAATACCTTCCTCTACCTGACTTCCTACAAAGGCTTTGTTTGTTATTGTAAAACAAAAGAACAGCTTGCTGTTCCGAACAGTCAGGAAAAAATATATGCACAACAGGTTAGTCTCCCTACAATGTAATACCTTCAAACATGGAAATTAATGAACTAGAGTCCTCGCCAAAACTAAAAGCAAAACTGGAAGACTTTGGCATGACCAAAAGTTTTCACGAAGGCGATGTAATTGTAAATGAAAACGCCTACATAAAATCCATACCCATTGTAACTAAGGGAAGTATACGGGTATTACGAACCGATGAAGACGGTCGGGAAATTTTACTGTATTATATAAAAGCAGGTGAAAGTTGTATTATGTCTTTTCTGGGAGGCATGCACCAGGATACGAGCAAAGTTAAAGCGGTAGCGGAAGAGGAAACCGAAATACTTTTCATCCCAATTGATAAGGTGAGCTTACTGATTAAGGACTACCCGGAATGGCTGGATTATATCTTCCGGCTTTACCACAAACGCTTCGAAGAACTTTTGGACGTGGTGAATGCCATCGCCTTTAAAAAACTAGATGAGCGCCTTCTGGACTTTATTCATAAGAAAGTTGAGCTAACCAAAAGTAACACCCTGAACATTACCCATGAACAATTGGCCAATGAACTGGGCACCGCACGCGTGGTGGTTTCTCGGCTATTAAAAAGAATGGAGGAAGAAGGATTGGTGACATTGGGAAGGAATAAGATTACGGTCAGCATGTAGTTCCTTGTTGATGTGAAACACCAACATGGGCGAAAACCACAGTTGAATACCCAGATAGCCTTATGTAAAACTCGATAACAAAATTAAAAGTATCAACAAGCATGACGAATAAATTTTTGACGATACCTTATTACATTTTCACGCTCTTACTTTTAACAAATTCGTTGTCAGCTCAAGAATCAGAGAAGTACGGCAAGTTTAGAAATAACGTTAATTATAGAGAAGGTTACATCCTGAATAAAGACTCAATTAAGGTGAGTGGTCTATTTAAAGATAAATTAAAAAACTACTATTCCAAGCTTCATTTTGTCTATCAAGATGGAACTAAAAAGAAGCTCAAGCCAACAGACATTAGGGGATTCGGGACTCCTCTCTACTTTTATCTCTCAGATGGAGAGTCATTCTATAAGATCGTAACAAAAGGCAAAAGAGTAAATCTGTATTCTAAAGCAACAAAACATAAATCAACAGTAGATGGATATTATGATATTGATAGAGAGAACTTTTACGTTCAAAAGCCATTTGAGAATGCCTTCACATTAGTACGGAAGAAAAACTTTTCTAAAGAATTCTCAAATTACTTTTCAGATTGCGAAACTTTAAAAGTAAAAATCGCCTCAAAGCAATTAACTCATAAAGACATTGAAGCTATCGTCAATAATTATAATAAATGTAAGTAGAATTCAGCGGTCAAATCTTGCGGATTTATTTACTACTAAACAAACCGAAACCGATAAAACCCACAAAGGCGGGGTGCGGGTGATGAAGTAATCAATGTATTCCTGCTGCTTTTCATCTTCAATTGAAAACTTACTTCACTGCTGAGCAAACACTATAGCCACTTAACTATACAAAAATTTACTACTCCACGTTAACATTGAGGTTCTCCCCCAGTAACTTAAATTGTTCATCCACTGTCATAAGTAGTCTTCCTAAATTTATTACATTCGTGTAGACGGACAATCCGTTGGAATTATCCGCCACTAATCAAACACAAAAACGACTATGAAATTTCATGAACTCATAAACTCAAATGAATGGTTAACGATTGAACTAACTTTCTCCAAGCTATATCCTTACCAACAGGGTAGCATTGAAAATTACAGATTAGTTTATGAAGCGTTGAAGTTTTTAGAGCCAGAATATTCAGATATCGAAATAGTGTTTTATCAATATTATGATGATAATGATCAGCCATCAGTTGTCGATGTTTCAGGTATAAACCCTACCCCAGAACCAGAAGATATAAATAATGCACTCGCCCTTGAATTTACCATATGGGATAAATGGCTTGGAATGGATATTAATCTGTTGACTTTAAAAGAATTTACGGAACCGGAAATAATCTGCCATTGCCTGAATGAAATGACTTATGCCGGATTTGATGAAGAAGACATTCAATCAGAGTTTTCAAAACTAAAATCAATCGTGGATGAGTACAAAGCAATGACCCCGGAGGAAAAAGCAAAACATACCATCAGCCATGATGAACTGAAAAAGAGAATAATTGACAAAAATTTGAATAGCGATGAGTAACATCAAATTATTTGAGAGCAAACGGATACGCTCTGCATGGAATGAAGGAGAAGAGAAATGGTATTTTTCTGTTCAGGATGTGATTGAAGTCTTGACCGACACGGTTGATGCTAAGGACTACATCAAAAAGATGAAAAAGCGCGATTCTCAGTTGAATTCCAACTGGGGGACAATTTGTCCCCTGGTTGAAATGATAGCAGCGGACGGCAAAAAACGCAAAATTCAAGCAGCAAACACCGAAAATCTCTTAAGGATTATCCAGTCAATCCCATCACCGAAAGCTGAACCATTCAAGCAATGGTTGGCAAAAGTAGGTTATGAAAGAATGCGTGAAATTACCAACCCTGAGGAAAGTATAGAACGCGCTCGCGAAAACTGGCAGAAGCTTGGCAGAAGCGAAAAGTGGATACAACAACGCATGACCGGGCAGGAAACCCGTAACAAACTAACTGACTATTGGAAGCAAAGCGGAGTTGAAAAAAGTGATGAATTTGCCTTACTTACTAATATCATCCATCATGAATGGTCTGGCTTAACGGTAAAGGAACACAAGCAGAAAAAGAGCTTAAAGAGCCAAAACCTTCGCGACCATATGAGCGAGGCAGAATTAATTTTTACGGCACTGGCCGAACTCTCCACCCGACAAATTGCAGAGACGGAGGAGGCAAAAGGGCTCTATCTAAATGCAGTGGCGGGAAAAAAGGGAGGAAAAATTGCCAAAGATGCGCGCATTGCGCTTGAACAAAAAACAGGAAAGAAAGTAGTGACCGGTGAAAATTTCTTACCCCCTGCGAAGCCCAAGAAAAAGTTAAAATAGTACCAATCAGTGACCCCAACGTACAACCCCTTAATCACTCCTGCCAGCAACTCTAAAAAAATCACTACTCCACTTTCACCTTCAAATTCTCGCCCAGTAATTTAAACTGCGCTATCCATTCCGGCTTCTCTGATCCCTTTTCCTTCGACATTTCGAAATAAAGATTTTGGCTTTTGTAAAGAATAGGTTCCAGTTTGAATTTTTGCAACAACGGAAACACCCTGTTCAACCGATCAATGCGCTTTACATTACTTCGCTCTGCACTGATGCGTTTAAGCTCTTTATAAATACTCTCCCCAGCCAGGCGTTCAATTTTATCGGGATCTTCAATGGTCAACTCCCACTTTACCATCTCACCCATGATGCGTTCAATCTCCTTTACATTTATTTTTTCCGGTTGAAAAGAATTCACCAGGTCGGCATTGAGAATGTATTCAAATGTAGTGGTGTAGGCACGCGGTATCGGTATATCATTATTTGATAAGGCATTCACCAACGGATAATCGCGGTTATATACCCTGCGCAACGATTCTTCCAACTCGCGCATGCTTTGTTGGGTAATCATGTCCAGCACCTTGCGCTTTTCATCCTTAAACAATTGCCACAAGGTGTATTTATCCGGGCCAAAATAGGTCTGCATATAGCCCAACACATCGCCCAACCGACCTTCGTCAAAGGCCGTTCCCACCCGAAATTTCATATTTTCGAAATCAACAGGATCCATGTCCAGTGCCAGGTTACCGATAATGTTGTGTTTACCCATGTACACCACGGCAAACGCCATGCGCCTTTCCGAGCGCGTAACGTTAGACTGCACACGTGTTATGCCCAGCGTAAGTATTTGCTCCCCTGCCTCCTTGCGTAAAAAGAATTCGTTAGCCGTAGTGTAATTAAACACCGGGGTTTCCTCCGGATCTTCTTCAAAAAGTGAAGCCACCGCATAGTGCATTCCCACCCGCTGCAAGTTGGTTTTTGAGGGCAGTACGTAGCGCCTGTATACATTACCGGCATTTTGGAGCGATGGAATGTTGCTTGGAGCTTCTTGCAGTTTACGGATAAACTCCTCTTCAAAATCGGCACCGGCTGTCTGATGCAATAATTGAATAGCCCGGCAAGCGTATTGTAAAATCTGAATGGTTTCAATCCCGGAAATTTCATCGAAAAACCAGCCGCAACTAGTATACATCAATAAGGCATTGCGTTGCATTTCCATCAGGCGAAACACCTTGTTTTGTTCTACATCTTTGGCAACATGGTCGTTCAAAAACTTATTGATACTTTCATCATTGCGCTGAAGAATTACATTGATGTATTCATCGCGTGCTTTCCATGGATCTTTAAGAACATCGGAAGCTTTGGTTTCATAAATCTTTACGAGTTCATCACGAAGCCAATCCAAAGCCTCACGCAGGGGTTGACGCCACTTTTGGTTCCAGGAGGGATTACCCCCCGTATTGCAACCGCAATCATTTCGCCAGCGTTCCACACCGTGCGCACAACTCCACGAACTATTTTCATGAATCTCAACTTCATAAAGTGGAGGAAAACGGTCGAGAAACTGACCGTAATTCATTAGGTGATTATGTTTCAACCGGTGTATATGATCCAGGCAAAAAGCCAACGCCATATCACCATGCTTATGATGATGTCCGTAGGATTCTCCATCCGTGGCTACGTGCACAAGTTGCGGTTCCTGATCATCTTTATCGAAGGCATTCCGTAGTTGGTTTGAAAATTTTTCACCATCATTCAGCAAACCGTTAAAGGCTACTCCTTGTGCTATGTCGCCATCGTAAAAGAAAACCGCAATGCTTTTTCCGGAAGGAAGATTGACTTTGAACACCTTTCGGGTATTGATTGATTTGCCAGTCAAATCCATCCAGCTTTCCTCTCCTATTTTCCGAAAGGCTTTTGCCTGACGTGGTGCAAGCACCGTAAATTTGATGTTGTTCTCTGCAAGCGCTTCCAGCGTTGCCGTATCCACAGCAGTCTCGGCCAGCCACATGCCTTCTGGCAAACGACCAAAACGATATTCAAAATCGCGAATTCCCCAAATGATTTGTGTACGCTTGTCCCGCTCGTTGGCGAGTGGCATAATCATATGGTTATACACTTGTGCCAATGCTGAGCCGTGTCCGTCAAATACCTTCTCACTTTCCTTATCGGCCTCCAGAATAGCATCATAGGTCTCCTTATCGTTTGCTTCCATCCACGAAAGCAAAGTTGGTCCGAAGTTAAAGCTGATGCGGCTATAATTATTAACAATATTCTTTATAATGCCATCTTCCAGAATTCGGGAAGCCGCATTAGGCGCATAACACTCGGCAGAAATGCGTTCGTTCCAATCGTGATACGGGTGGGCAGAATCCTGCACCTCAATTACTTCCAGCCACGCGTTCTCCCGGGGAGGTTGATAAAAATGTCCGTGAATACAGATGTACTTCTCCATTAATTAGTCAATAGTAAATAGTCATTGGTCATTAGGAAATTGGAATTACACTGTGCTATCTCATGTATCCAATTCAAATTCGGTTTCTTCCTTTTCAAGCTTTAACACGGATATACCTAACGGTGGTAATGTAACCGATAATGAATAGTCCTTACTGTGATATTTTATAGGTGTAGTGGTGAGCGAACCCTGATTCAGCACGCCACTTCCTCCATATTTTGATTCATCCGAATTAAAAATCTCGCGCCACTGTCCACGATAAGGAACGCCTACCCGGTAATGATAACGGGTTTCCGGTGTGAAGCTGCAGATCACAAGAAGCAGGTCTTCTTTCTTATCGGATTTGCGTTGATAAATGATCACGCTGTTCTGATGATCGGAATAATCAACCCACTCAAACCCACGGTTATCAAAGGCATAGAAATATAAGGCTGATTCCGCTTTATACAACGTATTCAAATCCCTCATCAATTGATAAATTCCCTGATGAGAAGGGTATTGTAATAAATGCCAATCCAGCGCTTGATCATGATTCCATTCAGAAGATTGTCCGAACTCCCCCCCCATAAACAAAAGCTTGGTACCCGGATGGGTATACATGTACGAGAACATTAATCGCAAATTGGCAAACCTGCGCCACTCATCACCGGGCATTCGTCCTAGCAATGATCCTTTTCCATGCACCACTTCATCATGCGACAGCGGCAGCATGAAGTTCTCCGTAAAGGCATACATAATACTAAACGTGATTTCATTCTGATGAAACCTGCGATGAATCGGATCGTTTTTGAAATACTTTAAGGTAT
>CAZQXC010000132.1:0-6743 GCA_964597075.1 uncultured Roseivirgaceae bacterium
CAGCGGAATACCCCGCCCATAATCGCGAACGGTAACGCCTTTATCGGTTATTTTGATGTCGATGGTCTTACCATGCCCCATCATGTGCTCATCGATGGAGTTATCCATCACTTCCTTCACCAGCACATAAATGCCATCGTCTTTAGATGAACCATCACCCAGTTTGCCGATGTACATCCCCGGCCGCAGCCGGATATGCTCCCGCCAGTCAAGGGATTTTATACTGTCTTCATTGTAATCAAAAATGGATGACGCTTTTTCAGGTTTTGAAGCTTTAGCCATAAAAATTATAAAACAACCAGTTTAAAAAATGAGGTATCTGCCAATAAAGTGAATTTTAACATCACTACAAGTGATTTGCACAATTGTTGAACTACAAAAATTTATAAACTGAAAGGATATAAATCGCTGAATAACAAGTGATAGAGAACTGAGTCTGAAACCTAAAAATCAGGATAAGAATTTTCTGTAAAGCACAATTATCGGCCAACTGGTGATCCATAAGCCTACAAGCCCCAGGCCAATGTATAATACAACTCCTAACCTTGTAAAATCAAAGATCTCCGTGCTGTTATAGAGCCCGATAAAGCTGAAAGCAATAATCAAAAATATGTTAATCGTTATAATCAGCCCGGTAAACCACGTACGAAGGGCCTCATCTGACAGCGTAGATTTTCCGAATACAAATGCCATGGTATTCACGATGCCAACAACTGCCAGCCATGCGTAAAACAGTGCCTCCCTGTCGATAGCATACGAAGAAACTTCTAGCTCCCGAATAACCACCTGCTCCGGCAAACCCGCATATACCCACATCAAGTTGGCCACTACGGCCAGAAACGAAATGAACCAAACCCCTCTGAAAACTTTTAAAATCATGTTTGTAAATTAGCCCCACAAATAAACAACAAAACACCTTGAACGTAAACCCGATTGTCCTTTCCATTCCGATCTTTTTTATCCTGATCGGTGTAGAGTTGCTGGTGGAGCGCTTTACTCATCAGAAATTATACCGGTTGCCCGATGCTATC
Source organism: uncultured Roseivirgaceae bacterium (assembly GCA_964597075.1). Classification (GTDB taxonomy): domain Bacteria; phylum Bacteroidota; class Bacteroidia; order Cytophagales; family Cyclobacteriaceae; genus UBA2336. The sequence continues at coordinate 1,032 of CAZQXC010000132.1, forward strand.
GCGAACTTAAGTTGTGGTATAACCAGTCAGCTTTCGGGATTGTTTTTGAGGATTTTTGCTATTGGCATTTACCAGGTTTTATTCGAGCACTTTGCATTCTTTACCCTCGACCGTACCTGGTTTTATTGGTTGATGCTTTTTCTGTTGGCCGATCTTGCTTATTACTGGGCGCACAGAATGAGCCACGAAATCAACCTATTTTGGGGTGGACATGTTGTGCACCATCAAAGTGAAGAGTACAACCTGTCTGTTGCGTTGCGCCAGAGTTCGTTACAGGTTATCTGGACGTTTGCCTTTAGTCTGCCATTGGCCTTTATAGGCTTCAGAACCCTCGACTTTGCTTTGATGTCAGCTCTGATAACCCTCTATCAATTTTGGATTCATACGGAAGCCATCAATAAAATGGGCTGGTTTGAATATGTGTTCAATACGCCCTCCCATCACCGGGTACACCATGGCCGTAATCCGAAGTATATTGATAAGAATCATGCAGGGACTTTGATTATTTGGGATAAGATGTTCGGCACGTTTCAGGAAGAAGAAGAACGGCCAACGTACGGCATTACCAAACCCATCAACAGTTGGAACCCCATCTGGGCGAACGTCAGTCATTATGCTGAAATGAGTAAGGATATCAAACAGATTCCAAAGTGGCGTGATCGATTCCGGTATTTGTTCATGAAGCCAGGCTGGCTTCCAGATTATATGGGTGGATACAGAACTGCGCCTGAAGTGGATAAAGCAACTTACCATAAGTATGATACCCCCGCTCCTATAGCCCTGAATTATTATGTATTGTTTCAATATACCTTGTGTTTACTCGGTACAGCCTTGTTCCTGTTTAATGCTTCAAAATTCTCGTTAATCGAAAAGGCCGGCATTACGGTTTTGATTTCGTTGGTGGTGGTGAATTGCGGAGTGTTGTTTGAAAACAAACGATGGGTGGTGTGGTCGGAATGGATCAGAATTGTTTTCTATCCCGTTCTGCTGATGGTGTTAACCTTTTACCTCAGTTTGCCCGTATGGTGTTACCCCATGGCCGCTATTTATTTTTTTATTTCTTTCGTGTGGTTTTACACGCTAACCAAAAAGCATGCAACGTTACAACTGGTTTAATCTCGTTTTTGTTTTATTTCTCATGGGGTCATGTGGAAAGCCACTCCCTTCACTCGACAATATTAACCTGTCGGTATGGAAAGAAGATTTAAATGGTTGCACCGGTAAGCGTCTGGAGATGCAGCAATCCATAGCCGGGCAAAAAGACAAACTGTTGGCCTTGGATGAAAAGCAACTTATCAAACTGCTGGGCAGGCCTGACCAGAATGAATTGTACAAGCGTAACCAGAAATTCTACACCTATTTTATCTCCCCTGCCCCATCCTGTAATGCGCCATCATCAGGGTCGATCAAGCTTATTGTGCGCTTTAACGCGATGGGTTTAGCCAATGAGGTTACGGTTAATTGATTTACGCTTTCAGATTGACCTGAAGTTTTGTATCTTAATTGCCATCAAACGTAAAAATCATGCAGTTTCACCCGAATGAAATGTTTCTTCTTTACAATCCAAATTCCAGCGATGGCAAAAAAACAAAAGCCATGGCCCTTGATATTTGTAGCCATATCAATGAGATGGATTCGTTGAAAGAAAAGCTGGGACCTACCTATTGGAAAGAAGTCATTACCATGCTGGGTGTAGAGCCAAAAGAATTACTGGACCAATCTCATCCGGATTATATAACCAAAGTCGGTGATCAGACTTTCACGATGACAGGATGGCTGGATGTCATCATGTACAACCCACAACTTATAAAAAATCCGATAGCCATTTTTGAAGGTAAAGCCATTATCTGCCGCCAGCCAACTGATATTTTAAAAATAGGGACACCAAAAAACGCCAGCAAGGTTCTTCCTCATCTTAAACGAGAAGAATAAAAGTTAACTCATTAAAGCATTATGAGGAAGGCTCTGTCTTCGGGATTTTGCTTTATCCACGTTTCTTCGAAGCACATTCACCAAAGCATCCTTTGACTTATAGTTCAGTGGATAGATTAATGAAGTTTTGAAATAGAACTCTTTTCCCAGTTGTTCTGGGTGATACAGATTCACTTTATACACCCCTCCAAGCGATTCAATCTCCACGGACTCAATATTTTCCAGAGGAATGATGTAATCCTGTTGCTTTTGATATACATACAGGAATTCATCATCAAACGATGCCTGCTGGAACTTATTTACTATGCGAATACCCATGTAAAGTATCCATCCGTATGTGGCCGTCTGACCAATAGCGAAAACCCATCCTACCCTAAGAGATGAAGATACGATTAATCCAAAAAAGACTATGTAGAGTACATACAGCACCCAGCGATATGGCCCTAAAAACCGGGAAGATAAACGAGTGGGTTTTTGTTTCTCAGCCATGTGGTAAAGGTTATCTTTGCGCCACAAAATACGAAATGATATGAAGCAGATCGCAGTAATTGGTTCCGGCACTATGGGCAACGGTATCGCGCATGTCTTCGCACAATACGGCTATCCGGTTAACCTGATTGACATCTCCGAAGATGCATTGAAAAAGGCACTGAGTACTATTGAAAAAAACCTGGACCGGCAAGTGAGTAAGCAAGCCATTACCGAGGACACGCGCAAGCAGGCGTTGGCAAATATCAGCACCCACACCGACTTAAAGGCTGGTGTATCCAATGCCGATCTGGTGGTAGAGGCCGCTACAGAAAATGTTGATCTGAAACTTAAAATCTTTAAAGACCTGGATGCCTTCACGAAACCGGAAGCTATTCTGGCATCCAATACCTCTTCCATTTCCATTACGAAAATTGCATCGGTAACAAGCCGACCAGACAAGGTTATTGGCATGCACTTTATGAACCCTGTGCCGGTAATGAAATTAGTGGAAGTTATACGAGGCTATAATACGAGCGATGAAGTGACAAGCACCATTATGAGCTTATCCAAAATGCTGGAGAAAGTACCGGTTGAGGTGAACGACTATCCGGGCTTTGTAGCCAACCGCATCTTAATGCCTATGATCAACGAAGCTATCTATTCACTTTACGAAGGTGTGGCCGGAGTAAGTGAAATTGATACCGTTATGAAATTAGGTATGGCCCACCCCATGGGTCCGCTACAGTTAGCAGATTTTATCGGGCTGGATGTTTGCCTTTCTATCCTCAAAGTGCTCCACGATGGATTCGGTAATCCTAAATATGCATCGTGCCCATTGTTGGTAAATATGGTTCAGGCCGGTCACAAAGGTGTGAAAACAGGAAGTGGGTTTTATAAGTACACTCCCGGTAGCAAAGACCTGGTTGTAGCCGATCAGTTTAAGTAGTTCTTAGTTGTTGGTTATTTGTTATTCGCTATAACAACCAACAACTAAGAACCAACAACAAACAACGATCTATTTCTTCAGCAGATCTCTGATCTCTGTTAATAGCACAACATCGGCTGGCGGTGGTGCCGGGGCGGCAGGGGCTGCTTCTTCTTTTCGCTTGGTGGCGTTGACTCCCTTCACAATAAGAAATAACACAAAAGCGATAATGATAAAATTTAAAACGCCTGCTAAGAAATTCCCATATTTTACTGTACCCCACAACATGAGTTCACTTAACTCACTTAAGTTAGCGGCATCCAACGCAGGTTTCAGCAATAAGGGAGTAATCACATCATCAATAAAGGAGCTTACGATTTTTCCAAAAGCACCACCGATGATTACACCAATGGCGAGGTCGATAACATTGCCACGCATGGCAAATTTTTTGAATTCTTGTAGCATAGATTTAGTGGGTTATTTTTCAAACATAATGAGTAAAAAAGAAAAAACTTTACTTATCGGGTTTTAATTTAATTTCCTGCTGTCGCATAGGCATTTGATCGATAATAGCAAAAAGCTGATCAGTGCTTACCGGTTTAGTACTTCTGAATTTCTCCCCGCCATCCTTACCTACCAAGATAACCATAAATTGATTTCTGGTAACTTTGTACTTGCTATAAAGTGTTTCCTTTTGATTCCCGGCAGTATCCGCCAAAATTACTTTTATATCCCGCTCTTCACAACCCGCGCTTGCCTGACTAAACGTATCAAGTTGCTGTTGAATCATAGGCTGCGTATCACCAAAAAGATAAACCAGACGTTTATTATCACGGATAGGTTGTGCTTTTAGGTTTATTAAAGTGATGAGCAGTAAAAATGAAAAAACAAATTTCAGCACAGTATAAAAACAATCACGTGGCAAAAAGGTTATTTAATGCGATTCAAAGGATTCCGAACTCCGGAGAAGGAGGTTAACTCAACACCTGCACTCCCGATGAACATGTTGGCGCTGACCTTTAATGGGATTCTGTTTTTATCATCGGAGAACCACGCGGTGATGGAGTTCTCGCCTCTAAAAAGTTTATTGTCTGGCATGATTGGCTTTAACACAATCGAATTGAACTTACCGGCTTTTGTCCTGATTGTTTCTTTTCCCTTATAAAGTATTTTGAGCTTATACACGGTGTCTTCAAAGAAACCCTCTACAATAATCGTGTCGTTCACCTTTACTTTACTGAAGTCCTGTGTTCGCATGTACATAAATCCTGCAATCAGATCGCGAACCTGAGGAGGCGCATCATACTGTTGGGGTTCCTTGTACTCCCCTGTCTTCTGATTAAGCACTTTCGCTTCAACTTTACCATTAGCATGATCGTAACTAACAACTTCGTCCTTCTTATACTTGCCTTCCCGAATTTTTCTGTACGACAGGTGTGGTACTAAGGCAACCGTGTCTATGTACGCACCCCACTGGTCGTTCACATCTGCAACCCAATCAACCATTCCTGTGGTTCGCCCATAAACATCGACCTTAAAGCAATCGCGATTATTCATTTTGTGATAGTTATCATGAATAATGGTTGAACCTTTACCGATATTGAAAATACCATAGCTCATTTTATACTCCAGCACTTCGCCCTTGGTAAAACTATTGTTGCGAACGTATGGATAAATATCATTTTGGCCTGAAGTGAAAGCCGAAAGGATTAGGACCAGAATAAAGCTTGTGACCAGGGTACGCATACTGTAAAGATTCACAAAGTTATGAAACAGATGTTTCCTAAACATTACCTGTCAAATCAGATGCCAAAAGCCTTTTTTCCTCAAAAAGAGCTAAACAGAAACGCTATTTTCCCTAAGGGCATCGTTCAGGGATGTTTTCTTATCCGTACTTTCTTTCCGTTTCCCAATAATCAGGGCACACCCAACTGAAAATTCCCCTGCCGGAAATTTCTTAACGTAAGAACCCGGAATTACTACAGAACGCTCAGGAACATATCCTTTATACTCTATTGGGGATTCTCCGGTTACATCGATAATTTTTGAACTGGCCGTAAGCACCACATTGGCACCCAATACAGCTTCTTTACCCACACGTACACCTTCAACCAGTATACATCGTGAACCAATAAAAGCATTGTCTTCGATTATTACAGGAGCAGCCTGCACCGGCTCCAGCACGCCACCAATTCCCACACCACCACTTAAGTGAACGTTTTTGCCAATCTGCGCACAGCTTCCTACCGTTGCCCAGGTATCTACCATGGTGCCTTCTTCTACATAAGCCCCAATATTGACATACGAAGGCATCATAATTACGCCTTTGGAAATGTATGAACCATATCTAGCGATCGCATGCGGCACCACCCGAACACCTAATT
>CAZQXC010000133.1:0-6726 GCA_964597075.1 uncultured Roseivirgaceae bacterium
TGATCGTGTTAATCTCGCCATTGTGGGCAATGTACCGGAAAGGTTGGGCGAGCTTCCAGTTAGGAAAGGTGTTCGTTGAGAATCGGGAGTGCACTAAAGCCAATGCAGTAGTGAGGCGCTCATTCTGAAGATCATAATAGTAAGCGCGCAACTGGTCGGTACGCAATTGACCCTTGTATATAAGGGTTCTGCAGGAAAGACTGGTTATATAAAACTCTTTCTCTGCGCCTTTAAGTTGTTTCGTGATGGTATGTGCTACAGCATTGCGAAGTACAAAAAGTTTACGCTCCAGCAAATGCTGATCACAGTCATTATCAAGGGGCCGCAAAAACACCTGTTCAATCTGTGGTTCTACTTCGGAGGCGCCTGGCCCGGGGATACTATGATCCACCGGTACCTGGCGATACCCTATTAAAGCCAACCGAAGTGATTTGCTATCGGCAACTAATATATCTTTGCACTGCTGCCTGATTTTCTGGTTACGCGGAAAAAAAATCATTCCCACACCATTCTCACCCTGACCCGGTAGCGCAAATCCAGATCGTTTACATTCTTCGGCAAGAAAATCATGTGGTATTTGTAAGAGCACCCCGGCACCGTCTCCGGTTTTAGGGCTAGCCCCTCTTCCTCCACGATGCTCCATATTTTCAAGCATCGTTAGGGCATCGCCTAAGACTTGATTGTTTTTTGATCCGTTGATGTTGGCGATGAATCCTATGCCACAGGCATCGTGTTCAAGGGTTGGTGTATAAAGCCCATGACCGGCCATTTTTCTCATTATAGCAATATGTGGTTGTTCTGAAAAATATTAAAAAATCAAAATAATATTTTGAATAAAAATCAAAACACGGGATTATAATAGTATATGGCTGAAAATATTACAACAAACGTTTGCTGCAAACGTATTCGGAAAACGAGCACGCAATAAAAACAATTTGTTAGCTTCGCTTAGCCCGGATCATCTCGCGTTTACCCGGAGGCCCAGGAAGCGTTTCAACTACCATCCCAAGATTTTTCAGGTCACGCTTCACCTGGCCTTTTGCACAATAGGTAACGAACACACCACCTTGCTTCATAGAAAAAAACACCTTTTTCAAAACTTCAATATCCCACATTTCGGGTTGCTTCTCCGGGGCAAAAGCATCGAAGTAAACGACATCAAATGACGATGCTGGCAGTGATGCTTGTTGAATAGTTGTGTTAAGTTTTGTTAAGCTGAAATCACGCGCAATAGAAGCATGCTGATTCCAGACTGCATGATGGATCCTTTTAAAAAGTTCAATGTCTTCTGCGGTATGGGCATAATTCAGTTTCAGCCATATGGATTCATCCAGTGGCATGGATTCTAACGTTGTGTATGAAACCTTACACGAGCCCTCAACTAACCTTTTGGCGGTAAGCCATGTATTTAACCCGGTACCAAATCCAACCTCCAGAATAGCTAATTCTGAAGCACCCAGCTCAATCATATAGTCGAGTGCATTTTTGATAAAAACATGACGCGACTCCTGCACAGCCCCGTGAATAGAGTGATAGGTCTCATTCAATTCAGCGTTTCTCAAGGTATGCGATCCGTCTTTTGTGTAGATGATTTCTATCATAGTTTGTCTTAATGCAAATCGCTTACTTTCACTATGAAAAGTAAAGTTGGAGTTGAGAGGATATCGTTTCTAACCATTCTTCAATATATCGTATTTGGTGGGGTAATTCTCTATGTCGGCCGTCCGCTTTTTATACCACTTTCTTTCTCCCTTCTAATCAGTTGTGTTTTATATCCGATATGCATTTGGCTGGAACACCATAAGATTAGAAAAATGACAGCGATACTGCTTAGTATTTCGCTCATTTTTATCCTGATAGGCGGAATCATTTATGTGTTTGTTCAGCAAATTATTGGCTTTTCAATAGAATGGGCGAATTTGTACAGCAAATTATTACAAACCTATGATCAGTTAAGTCTCTGGATTGAACAACGATTTGATATCAACCGGGAGGCTCAGGTGGAATGGTTTACCAACGCGATTAATCAATCAGGATCAGACGCTATGAGTTTCTTGAGCAGAACGATTTCTACCGGAACCATATCCGCTGTATTGTTCATTCTTATTCCCGTATTTGTGGTATTGATTTTATACCACCGTGGCCGATGGGTAGAGGTTGCGTACAGGATATTCCCGACTCAACGCAGGGAACGCATTCGCGAAATACTTCACATGAGTATTCAGTCGTATTATGGTTTTATAAAGGGAATGGCCTTGGTATATTTAATTGTGGGTGTGCTTAACAGCCTGGGGCTTTTTTTGCTGGGCATACCGCATCCCATTTTATTTGGGTTCACCGCATCAATATTAACATTCATCCCATACGCAGGAATTATCTTTGCTTCACTTCTGCCCATCACCATATCCTGGATAACATATAATTCCATCTGGTATCCGCTAGGAGTGATCGCCATTTTTACTTTTGTTCAATACCTCGAAGCCAATGTAATCTTTCCGCTGGCCGTTAGCAGTAGGTTAAAACTAAATGCACTGGTAACGATTTTTGCAATTATTATTGGGGGTGTATTGTGGGGTCTTGCAGGGCTAATTTTGTTTATTCCCCTACTCGGCATTCTGAAGATGATAGCTGACCGCACCCCTGCGTTAAGAACATGGGCAATTCTTTTAGGGGGTGAAAGGAATGAATTTAATGCTCCTTGACGATCAGGGCTACAGCATAGGCATTTACACCTTCATCTCGACCGACATACCCAAGTTTTTCATTCGTTGTAGCTTTTATCGAAATATCCTCCTCCTGAATGCCCATGAGAGGCACAAGCACTCTTTTCATTTCATCAACATGCGGATTGATTTTCGGATGCTCCAGGCATATCGTGCAATCCACATTACCAATTTTCCATCCTTTCTGATTCAGCATATTGGTTACCTCTTTCAAAAAAAACTTACTATCCATACCGCTCCAACGCGCATCCATATTGGAAAAATGAAATCCTATATCGCGTAAGTTTGCTGCACCAAGCAAAGCATCACAAATAGCATGAATAAGTACATCGGCATCCGAATGCCCGGTAGCCCCCTTTGAGGCCGGTATTTTTATACCCCCCAACCAGAAGTCGCGACCTTCTTCCAATTGGTGCACATCAAAACCTAAGCCTACTCGAATTTTCATCAAATCTGATTTAATGTTGCTTTATAATACAGGACGCTTGAATTTTCTTCTTTCAACACGTCAGTTGCTGCACGATGAATATCTTCTTTCGTTACACTACTCAATCTACCGCGTTCAGTATTCACACGGTTGGTATCACCGGACAATGAAGAAAAGGCCAGATTCGTGGCACGGTTCATCACTTCTACTTCATCAAACTCAAAGGTTGTTTCTGCCTGATTTTTTACTTTTTGAAGTTCCTCCTGATCAACACCTTCCCGCACAACAGCCTCAATGATTTTATTGACCTCTTCTTCGGCATAATCCAACGTTATACCATCTTTCACCCTTCCGCTAATCGCCAGCAACCCCGGATCAATTGTGCCCATCACAAAAGAAGAAAGGGATGTAAAAATTTCCTTTTCCTTAACCAGCTTACTGTATAGCCTACTGGATTGTCCTCTCCCCAGCACATCGCTCAATAAATCAACCGCAAAATAATCATCATGATAACGGCCGGGCATATGATACATTTTGTAGAATGCATTAGCAGGTACTTTGGCTTCTATAGCAAGTAATCGTTTAGTCGTCTGTTTTGGCTCCATCGGTAACTTTCTTTCCTTTCGCTTACCAGCAGGAATTGATTCAAACCATTTTTCTGCGAGTTCTTTTACCTGTTTAACGCTTACATTACCGGCTACTACCAGTATGGCATTACTGGGAACATAATGTGTGAAGAAAAAATCTTTCACATCATCCGTGGTGGCTGTTTCAATGTGACTGATTTCTTTTCCGATGGTTGCCCATTTATAGGGATGGACCTGGTACGCTAGTGGTCTGAGTTTTAACCACACATCGCCATAAGGTTGATTAAGATAACGCTGCTTAAACTCCTCAATTACTACTTTGCGCTGTACATCCAGCACATTCGGATCAAACGACAAACTCAGCATTCGATCACTCTCCAGCCAAAATCCCGTTTCAATATTGGCAGCAGGTACCGTTAAATAATAGTTTGTGATGTCTGTATTGGTGAATGCATTGTTTTCGCCCCCTACGCGTTGTAAAGGCTCATCGTAGTTCGGAATGTTAACCGAGCCACCAAACATCAGATGCTCAAACAAATGTGCAAAGCCTGTTTTGTTTTCGTGTTCATCGCGAGAACCAACATCGTACAAAATATTCATGACCGCTATTTGTACGGTGGGGTCTTCATGTACAATTACACGCAAGCCATTGCTCAGGGTAAATTCAGTGTACGAAATCATAGGCCTCAAAAGTACAGAAAACTAATTGTTAATATGGTCTGAGAAATCGCTCAAAAACTCCATTAACTTTACCCTACTTTCAATTTGATATGCAATTCAATAAGCACGCACTTTCCGATTCGGAACTAAAACACTTATATGAAGCCATTGTTCGGCCCCGGATGATCGAAGAAAAGATGCTCATACTCCTTCGGCAGAATAAAATCAGCAAGTGGTTCAGCGGCATTGGGCAGGAAGCCATTGCCGTTGGCTTAACCGAAGCGTTGGAAAAAGATGAATACATTCTTCCGATGCACCGGAACCTGGGCGTTTTTACGTCCCGAAATATGCCATTCGACAGGCTCTTTGCCCAATGGCAGGGAACGATGATGGGCTACACCAAAGGGCGCGACCGCTCTTTTCACTTTGGTACCAACGAGCATCATATTGTAGGTATGATCTCACATCTTGGGCCGCAAAACGGTGTGGCTGATGGCATTGCTTTAGCCACAAAATTGAAAAAGGAAAACAAAGTAACAGTCGTTTTTAATGGCGATGGTGGCACCAGCGAAGGTGACTTTCACGAAGCCATAAACGTAGCCGCAGTTTGGGACTTACCCGTCATCTTTGTGATTGAAAACAATGGTTATGGGTTATCCACGCCCAGTAATGAACAGTTCAGGTGTAAAAGTTTTGTCGATAAAGCAATCGGTTATGGAATAGAAGGCGTTCAGGTAAATGGAAACAATATTCTGGATGTATATACAACGGTTAAGAGAATTGCTGAAGACATCCGCAAAAATCCTCGTCCTGTATTACTCGAATGTATCACCTTCCGAATGCGCGGACATGAAGAGGCATCGGGTACCAAGTATGTTCCGAAAGAGTTGATGGAGGAGTGGGCAAAGAAGGATCCGGTAGAGAACTATGAAAAGTTTTTGATAACTGAAAATGTTCTCGATCAAAAACAAATTGACTCTATTCGTAAAAAAATAAAAAAAGAAATTGAGTCCAGATTAGAAACAGCTTTTGCCGAAACCCATCCGGAAGCCAATACCGAAAGCGAGCTCAACGATGTGTACGCTTCTTTTACGCCAGTCACTATCACCACATCCGGTAAAACTTCTGAAAAAAGATTTATTGATGCTATCAGTGATGGACTTCGTCAAAGCATGGAACGCCTTCCAAACCTGGTGCTCATGGGGCAGGACATTGCCGATTATGGAGGCGTGTTTAAAATCACTGACGGTTTTGTAAAGCAGTTCGGTAAAGAAAGAGTCCGTAATACACCCATTTGTGAATCGTCTATTTTAGGCGCAGGCCTTGGCCTTTCCATAAAAGGCATGAAGGCCATGGTGGAAATGCAGTTTGCTGATTTTGTATCGGAAGGCATAACACAAATTGTAAACAACCTGGCGAAAGCACACTGGCGTTGGGGGCAACATGCCGATGTAGTTGTTCGCATGCCCACGGGTGCAGGAACTGCAGCGGGTCCGTTTCACTCGCAAAGTAATGAAGCCTGGTTTTTTCACACCCCCGGATTAAAATTAGTTTATCCATCAAACCCGTATGATGCAAAAGGATTACTCTGCGCTTCGCTTGAAGATCCTAATCCGGTCATGTACTTCGAACATAAAGTATTGTATCGCTCCGTAAAAGAAATGGTACCGGATGATTACTATACCATAGAAATTGGAAAGGCAAAGTTAGTACGTGAAGGCCGCGACCTTTCCATTATCACGTATGGCATGGGGGTGCATTGGGCAAAAGAAGTACTGGATGAAATGCCTGATGTTAGTGCTGATGTTCTCGATCTGCGCACGCTCTTGCCATGGGATAAAGATGCGGTAGAGCAATCGGTGAAGAAAAACAATCGTGTATTGATTCTCCATGAAGACACTTTAACCGGTGGTATTGGCGCGGAGATCAGCGCATGGATCAACGAAAATTGTTTTAAACATTTGGATGCCCCTGTGATGCGGGTAGCCAGCTTGGATACGGCCATCCCCTTTGCGCCAACCCTTGAACAAAACTTTCTGCCAAAAGGCAGATTAAAAAGCAAGGTTTTGGAGATTTTGGCGTTTTGAGGCAGCGCACATCTGCCTGCCACCTAATGGCTGATTTTTACTATCTTAGCACGTTTCAGCGGCATTTTTTGAGCCCGACAAAGCAATATACCGCCAATAAATTCACTAGGCTTATACCCATAGGCCTTGTGGCACTTCTATTTATTTTCAATACACCTGCCTTTACACAGAACACCAAAGGCGATCAGCCGTCACGCGAAACGCGATTCAAATCAAAACCATCAAAAGGTAAATCAAAAGGC
>CAZQXC010000134.1:0-6698 GCA_964597075.1 uncultured Roseivirgaceae bacterium
TCGTTAATATAAGATCGCAGAAACGGTTCAGCCTTTTCATACTGCCTGGATTCAAGCAAGGTGAATATTTCCTTGTATTTAAGCTTTTGCGCAAACGAACTTGCCGGAATCAAAAGAAGAATTAGTACCTTGATTATCTGTATTTTGTGCATTGCCGGGGAACTTATTAGCTTCGAAATTAATTAAAATCTAAATATTGCCTAACTCCAGTTTCCATTACCAAGCCAGAATTTAGGCATATCAGACAACAAAACAGCATATGAAAAAATTTATACCGCTTCTTGCCATTGTTTTACTGGTTATCTTTTACCTCACGGGTTTTAATGATCCCGAAGCTGTGCGTATTGAAAACAAAGACTTCAACTACAACTTTACTCTTAAAACAATGGATGGTCAAAAAGTTGACTTCGAAACACTTAAAGGAAAAGTCGTGTTTTTAAACCTCTGGGCTACCTGGTGCGGCCCGTGTCGTGCTGAAATGCCGGGCATCCATAAACTCTATGAAAAAACAAAATCTGATGATATTGCCTTTGTCATGCTCTCTTTAGATAAAGATACTGATCAGAACAAGGTATCTGCCTATATCAAAAAGAATAACTTTTCTTTCCCGGTATACATGCCGTCCGGAAATATGTCAACGCAACTCAATGTTCCGTCTATTCCTACCACCTTCATCATCAGCAAAGACGGAAAAGTAGCACACCAGAAAATTGGAAGCACGAACTACGATACAGAAAAGTACAGAAAACTTTTAACGGAACTTACTGAAAAATAAAAACTAAACACACCCCGCCACGAGGCGCAACCCTTCCAAGGTAAGGTTCGGTTCGATACGGGTAAATGTTCCATTAGTGGGTGTAATGATCGAAGATAGACCTCCGGTGGCCACGGTAGAGAGATTAGGATCGTTCAACTCTACCCGTATACGGTCTAACATCGATTTAACAAGACCTTCATACCCCAATAGAATTCCCGCCTGGATGGCATGCACCGTATTTTTGCCTAAGGCAGATTGAGGAAGTTCCAATGGAACATCAAATAATTTGGCTGTGTTTTGAGCGAGTGCCTTAATAGCTGTTTTAAGTCCGGGGGCAATGGCCACACCAAGAATTTTTCCATCACCTGAAACGGTAGTAAAGGTAAGGGCTGTTCCGAAATCAACTACCACACAATTTGAATGGAATAAAGTGTGTGCAGCCACGGCATTGGCGACAAGATCAGAGCCAATTTCATAAGGATTCAAAACCTCGATAGGAAGTTTTTTGTAAATATCAGGGCCCAGCACAATGGGGTTCTTTTCAAATAAGGTAACCGTTACATTAATAATTTTATCGGTCAGGTTTGGAACCACACTACTTAGTACGATTTTTTCAACATGACTGATCAATAGACCAGCCTCCAACAGATAATCGCGAAACTTAATACCATAATACAACTCCGGTCTGTCCGCCACGGCAGGAATACGCCAGGTGTATTTTAATTCCTGCTGGTCAAAAAGGCCAATGGTGATATCCGAGTTGCCAATATCAAGTACAAGTATCATGAAAGTTCCAATAGTTTAGTCTTTAAATGCGCCAGACCAGTACTGGCTTTATCCTGAATTACTTTCAGGTTCCGAATATAACTGATATCCGGTACTTTAGGATCAATCAGGAATTTGGGAACATCATACCGGACATAGTTGATTAACCCTGCTGCAGGATAAACTACCATGGACGTGCCAACAACCAGGAAAATATCAGCCTGCGATGCATAATCCGCGGCTACTTCAATCATGGGAACCAACTCTCCAAACCACACAATGTTTGGCCGTAGCTGAAAGCCTTTTTCACAGGTATCGCCCCAATTCAATTCCCATCCCACTATAGGATATATTAATTTCTCATCACCCGTACTTCGGGATTCAAAAAGGCTACCGTGCAAATGAACTACATGAGATGAGCCTGCACGTTCATGAAGATTATCTACATTTTGAGTAACAATCGTAACCTTGAAATGATTTTCCAACTCAGCCAGAATTTCGTGCCCGCGATTAGGCTCAACTTCAAGAGCTTTCTTTCTTCGTTGGTTATAAAAATCTAAAACCAGTTTAGGATTTTCAGCCCAGCCTTCGGGTGTAGCTACCGCTTCAACGCTGTAACCTTCCCACAGACCTCCGGAATCGCGAAAGGTTGGGATACCGCTTTCAGCGCTTATGCCAGCTCCGGTAAGTACTACCAGTTTCTTCATAAGAATATTCTACAGAATCAAATGGATTTATCACACAAAGCAAAAGAGAAAAGAAATCCTTACTCCGACTTCTTCTTTCGAGCCGTTGCTTTTTTTGCGGTCTTCTTCGCTGTTGGCTTTGCTGCTTTCTCTGCTTTTGCAACCGGAACATCAGCTTCCTCTTTCTTTTTAGCGCCACCAAAACGACCCCATCTCCCCTTCTTCTCAGGCGCATTGGCTGCAAGTTCTAAACATTCTTCTAATGTCAAGTCTTTCGGTTCTTTGTCCTTCGGGATTTTTACATTTTTCTTTCCGGCTTTTATATAGGGTCCAAAGCGACCGTTCAACACCTGTATGTCCGGATTTTCGTCAAATAATTTGATGGTTCTGTTGGCATCGGCAACACGTTTGTTCTCGATCAACTCAACAGCTCGTGCTTCGGTTATTGTGTAAGGATCTTCCCCTTTAGGGATGGAAACAAATTTCTTGTCGTGCAAAACATACGGACCAAAGCGACCAATGTTTGCTACAACGGGCTTATCTTCAAACATACATAACTCCCTGGGCATCTTCATCAACTCAAGTGCATCCTCAAGCGTTATGTTTTCAATAAATTGACCTTGACGAAGACTTGCAAATTTTGGCTTCTCCCCACCATTATCATCGGGGTTCTCGCCAACCTGAATGTACGCACCAAACTTACCCAGCTTCACATATACATTCTTTCCACTCTTCGGATCAACGCCCAATTCACGGTTTTTACTGGCCGATGAGCGCTCAACCAATTCAGTTTTCTTAACTTTTTTATGAAACGGTGTGTAAAAGTTATCCAACATTTTATGCCACTCCAGCTTACCGGTAGCAATCTCATCAAACTCCTGTTCTATTTCAGAGGTAAAAGAGTAATCGGTGATGTCCGGAAAATGATCCACCAGAAAATCATTAACCACCATGGCAATGTTGGTAGGGAAAAGTTTATTCTTCTCTGCTCCGGTAATTTCTGTTTCCTGATTTTTCGAAACCCCGTTATTGGCAAGTTTTAAAACCGTGTAGTCTCGATCAACTCCTTCCCTGGTTTCTTTCACTACATAGCCACGTTTCTGAACCGTTGAAATCGTAGGTGCATAGGTTGAGGGACGACCAATGCCTAACTCTTCAAGCTTTTTAACCAGGCTTGCTTCAGTAAAGCGAGGTGGATTTCTGGAAAAGGTCTGACGGGCAACAAGCTCCTCTAAGGTTAAATCCTGCCCTATGGTTAAGGGAGGAAGAACCTTACCGTTCTGCTCATCATCCTCATCATCACCCGACTCCATATATACAGATAAAAATCCCTGGAATTTTATAACCTCTCCCGTTGCGGTAAGCGTACGGGGATTAGTGGAAATACCAATGGTTGCCGTTGTTTTTTCTAACTCTGCATCTGCCATTTGCGATGCAATGGCGCGTTTCCAAATCAACTCATACAACCGTTGCGCATTACGATCCGCACCTGCTTCTAGCACAGAAAAATCGGTTGGCCGAATGGCTTCATGAGCTTCCTGCGCTCCGGATGATTTAGTTTTATATTGTCTTAGGTTTACAAACTCCTTTCCATAAGCTGATTCAATCTGGCGCTTTGCTCCTTGCTGGGCTTCATCCGAAAGATTAACGGAATCTGTACGCATGTAGCTGATCTTACCTGATTCATAAAGTTTTTGGGCCACCATCATGGTTTGCACTACAGAGAAACTAAGCTTTCGCGATGCCTCCTGTTGCAACGTTGAAGTTGTAAAGGGAGGAGCGGGTGAACGTTTAAGTGGCTTGGTTTGTAAATCGGCAATAGAAAATTTAGCTCCCTTGCACGATTCTAAAAACTCAAAGGCTTCTTCCTCCGTCTCAAATCGTTCCGGTAACTCGGCTTGCAGCTGTTTGCCCTTGCCTAAATCAAACTGTGCTGTTACGCGGTAAGAAGTTTTTGTTTTGAAATCGGTAATCTCCCGCTCGCGCTCTACCACTAACCGAACGGCAACAGACTGTACACGGCCAGCGGAAAGACCTGTTTTTATTTTTTTCCAGAGGATCGGAGAAAGTTCATACCCAACAAGCCGGTCAAGAATTCTTCGCGCTTGCTGCGCATTAACCAAATCAACATCTATTCCACGCGGATTCTCGATAGCATTCAGTATTGCCTTTTTTGTGATTTCTGTAAATACAATTCTGCGTGTTTTTGCATCATTCAGATCGAGGGATTCCTTTAAATGCCAGGCAATAGCTTCTCCCTCACGGTCTTCGTCACTGGCCAGGTAAACCATTTCTGCATCATCCGCTAATTTTTTTAGCGTTTTAATGATATCCTTTTTATCAGGACTTATTTCGTAGGTTGGTTCAAATCCATTCTCAATATCAATTGCACCCGAACCTTTGGGTAAATCACGTATGTGACCCATACTGGAAGTTACCTTGAAATCTTTTCCAAGATATCCTTCAATAGTCTTCGCTTTAGCAGGAGATTCAACGATTACAAGATTTTTTCCCATGTCAACTCATTAATCAAAGAGCCCAAATATCTGCAAATTTTTAAAAAATCAAATTCGCGGTAAAATTATGTCCTCTTTTGCATGTCATCAATCATATGCATTAAACGATGGTTTACGCATCGCTGTTTGTTATAAAAAAAAATTAGTCAATGTGCTGATAAACAGAAGTATCAAGCCAATTTCGTATGATAAATTATTAATTCAATTGAATCCTTAATCACACATGGCAAACACGCTATAAAAAAAATTTATGATTGAGTCTGGAAAGTTCTCTTTTGATACAATTTCATCCAATTCGCATGTAAAATCATTAATCCCGAAAGAATTCCTATTTTTAGCGCGATAAGACACACAAAATATTTATAAATGAGTGAATTAATTGCCCGCGTTGCCAACGAAATTTATACACCGGTAGCTTTTCTTCTCATACTTGGCGGCCTGTTCTTCCTGGTTTTCTCACGTTTTGTTCAATACAAATATTTTAAGCATGCCATAAACATTCTTCGCGGAAAATATTCCAACCCCAATGATCCGGGGCAAATTAATGCTTATCAGGCACTTTCAACAGCACTTGCTTCAACCGTTGGCATGGGTAACATTGCCGGTGTTGCGGCAGCTATATCCATTGGTGGCCCGGGCGCACTGTTTTGGATGTGGATGACCGCACTGGTAGGCATGTCAACCAATTTTTTCACCAGCACACTTTCGGTGATGTATCGGGGAAAAGATTCGGAAGGTGTAATTCAGGGTGGCCCCATGTATGTTATCCGTGAAGCGTTGGGAAAAAAATGGCAGCCGTTAGCTATACTATTTAGTGTTTGTTGTTTAGTGGGTTGCCTCCCGATATTTCAGGCCAATCAACTAACACAAGCTATTGTTGACATCGGTATTGACAACGAAGAAATTAAAACGGCCACCTTCACATTAGTGGGGGTTGTAATCAGCACACCTAAGTTCATTATTGGAATAGCGATTATGCTTATTGCCGGAGTGGTTATTTTGGGTGGCATTCAACGCATCGGAAACTGGGCGGGTAAGATGGTGCCCATGATGATTATTATTTATTTTCTATCTGTTTTTAGTATCCTGATCATGCACCTTGATCAGATTCCTCATTATTTGTGGATGATTATATCCGATGCCTTTACTGCTGACAACTATAAAGGGAGTCCGGCTTTGGGTGGTATTGTAGGCGGTCTGATTATAGCTGGTGTGCGCAGGGCTTCATTTTCAAATGAGGCCGGCATTGGAACAGCTCCTCTTGCACTAGGGGCATCCAAGAGTACGGAACCCATTCGTGAAGGCCTTGTATCTATGCTAAGTCCAGCCATTGATACCCTTATTGTGTGTACACTAACAGCACTTGCTATTTTAGCGACCGATGTGTGGCAAACAACAGGTACCAGTGGTGTTACACTTACTTCCATGGCTTTTCAAACCGCTCTTCCCGGTTTTGGAAAGTACATCCTCCTGCTGTGTGCTTTCTTCTTTGCAGTAACATCGGTTTTTTCCTACAGCTACTATGGAAGTAAATCACTTTCATTCCTTTTTGGTGTTAAAGCGAGCAAATGGTACAATTATTTTTACCTGATTACTATTGTACTAGGGGCCATTGCTTCCATGCAGGATATCATGAACATCATTGACATTGCCTATGCACTCATGGCCATACCCACTATGCTGTCAGGATTTGCCTTAGCACCAAAAGTAATGACCGAAGCCAAACGCTACTTTGCTGCGTTGAAGGTAAAAGAAGGTTAAGAGAGTTCAACCTGACGAGGTTGATGGTCAAACAGCCCTCGTTCTTTAATGGCTTCTGCCACTTTGTGTGGAACATATTTTTCCCATCCGCTTTCTCCATTTCTGATCATGGCTAACACGTTATCGGAAATGATGCCCAGGTTTTTAATGTTCGCATCTTTGATGTCTTCCAGTTTATTGTTATCCATCAGGTAACGAAATAAGTTCTTTAGG
>CAZQXC010000135.1:0-6647 GCA_964597075.1 uncultured Roseivirgaceae bacterium
CGATATAGCTGAAAATCAAGTGCTTAAGCCTGTTTTATGTCCTTAACAATTTCGTAACAATGGCTTACTGATGGGGTAATAGTGGCAAACCACCTTTGCAGGAAATTTTTAATTATGCGTATTCTGTATCTGGCTTTATTCTCTCTGATTGGTTCATTCACCTTTGCACAAACAGGGACCATATCCGGAAAAATAACGGACGCCAAAACCGGTGAAGATATAATCGGTGCCAACGTTTCTATACAAGGAACTCAGGTTGGGGCAGCAACTGATTTGGAAGGGAAATTTTCGATAGCCAATCTAAAGCCTGGCACCTACAGCATCGTTGTCTCTTTTATAACATACAAAACACAGACCATTCCGGATGTTGTTGTAGCAAGTGAAAAGATAACAACTTTAAATATTTCTTTGCAGGAAGATGCTACGGAACTAGAAGAAATTGTTGTTACTGCAGTTCGTGAAACGAGTACCGATGTTAACCTGTTAAAAGCAATCAAAGACAACAAGTTGGTTGTAAGTGGCATCTCTGCTCAAACAATCAGCAGATCGTTAGACAGTGATGCCGCGCAAGTGGTTAAACGAATTCCCGGGGTAACTATCATTCAAGACAGATTTATTGTAATCCGTGGGTTGAATGAACGCTACAATGCCACCATGCTTCATAATGCTTATGCCCCCAGTATGGAGTCTGATACAAGATCATTCTCCTTTGATTTGATTCCCAGTAACATTATAGATCAGGTGCTTATTTTCAAGAGTCCTGCACCGGAACTTCCGGGAGATTTTTCCGGAGGAGCGGTTAAAATATTTACTAAGGGTATCCCTGACGAAAATTCTACCATTATAGATATGGGTATTGGGTATAGATCAGGAACATCTTTAAAAAGTTTTTATGCCGAGGAAAGAAGATCAGGACATTGGATGGGCTTTAATGATGGCGCAAATGACTTGCCTGCAGGGTTTCCCTCCAATTTCAATGGCTTAAGCAATGATCAGATTAATGCTGCTGGTCGGTCATTGCCAAACAACTGGAAAGAACAAAAGTATAACGCAGGGCTTGATTCAAAATTTTCGATAACACATAACTTCCGTAAGGACATTGGTAAATTGCAGATCGGAAATGTTACAAGCGTAAATTACAGCAATAGCAAAACCATTTTTAATATCGAGAACATTTCATACGAAGCGTATGATTTTACTACAAATTCTGAAAAGCAACGCTTTAATTATGGTGATACCCAATACTCACAGGAAATACTCGCGGGGCTGGTTCATAATTGGGCTGTTAGGTTAAGCAGTAATCATTTTCTCGAATTTAAGAACCTCTATAACCAACTTTCTTCCTATAGGTTTGTTGACCGTTTCGGGGATCAGTTTGCACAGAGTTTTGTTTTCGACAATTCAGCATTTTATAACGAGTACAGGGGCTTTTATAGTGGCCAGTTGGTTGGGACGCATAAGCTATTCAACGAAACAACATTAATAGAGTGGGTTGGTGGTTATGGAAAGTCATTTAACGATTTACCTGATTACCGAAGATTCAGAAGAAATGTATACGATCGCGAAAACCGGCTTTCAACACTCTTTATTCCTATTCCCCAATCACCTGATTTTTTTGGTAAATTCTATTCGGAGATGGAAGAGGACGTATATACCGGCAGCATTACAGTAGATCAGAAGATTAAATTTAAAAATGCAGAGTCGTTTAATCCATCTGTAAAGTTTGGAGCTTTCTATGAAGATAAAGAACGAGTGTTTGACGCGCGAAACCTGGGCTTTGTTCAAGGCTTTAACTTCGATTCAGATTTGATTGCTTTGCCCGTGGAAGAACTTTTCGCGGGAGAAGGAAATATTAACATTAACGGAGGTATACGCGTGAATGAGAATTTTAACCCTACCAATAGCTATGTGGCAAGTAACAGGCTCTTCGCCACTTTCCTGTCGCTTAATATTCCTATTGGGCGATTTAACATTTCCGGAGGCGTTCGTGTCGAGAATAACGTACAGCAACTAAAAAGCGCAACTACAACTGGTCCCATATTAGTCGACAATCCAATAGTTTCCTGGTTGCCATCAGGCACAATTTCATACAGCATCTCTGATAAAATGGCCATCAAAGCGGTTGCCGGAAAAACACTCAACAGGCCGGAGTTTAGGGAAATAGCACCCTTCTCTTTTTATGACTTTATTTTTGATGCCACAATCTCGGGTAATGTTTTTCTTGAGAATTCTTCTGTTACCAATGTTGACCTACGATGGGAATTGTATCCAAGCGCAACAGAGACTATAACAGTAGCATTATTTTATAAAGATTTCAATTCTCCAATTGAAAAACTGTTTACTGCATTTGGCAGTGAACAACCAACATTTCAGTTTATAAATTTAGAAAGCGCTTATTCCCGAGGTATTGAGATTGATGCGCGGAAATCACTTTCAGCTATTCCGTCCGCGTTCCTGAACAAACTCAGTGTACTGGTTAATGTAGCGCTTATTCAAAGCAGAGTAACATTAGGTGAGGAGGCATCACAATTGGCTGAGGCAAAAGACAGACCATTGCAAGGTCAATCTCCTTATATAGTAAATACAGGTTTATTCTATAACGATGATGACAAAAGTTTTCAGGTGAACCTTATGTATAATGTTATTGGACAGCGAATTTTTGCTGTTGGTGGAAGTTTTATTCCGGATACATATGAAATGCCGAGAAATCAACTTGACTTAAGCATACGAAAAGGAATTGGTGAGCGATTTACATTAAAGGCAGGTATTCGAGACATTCTGAGCCAGGATTTTTTATTGCTGCAAGATGGCAATGAAGACGGAAAATTAGATCGAAAGAATGACCAGGCTATTCGGAGATTCAACCCTGGCAGATCATTTAGCTTAGGAGTTTCTATAAAGCTCTAAAATTTAATTCTTGAAATCCCACTTCCTTCGGGGCAGGGATTACCTATGGATTAACATTAAGTAATTGTTAATTCACCGCATAGTTTCTTAACCGTAAGTAATTATAGGTATAACACTCCAGTTATATTTTATGTCCAAATTGCCACTGAAAATTTTTAACTAAAAACTACAATCATGAAATTTACTCAAGTAAAATTACTGATGTCAGTAATTCTTTTAAGCCTAGTCACTTGGACGTTGGTTTCTTGCGGAGACGATGATCCTGAGCCGCTTCCGGCTGCACCATCTGTATCTATCAGTTCAGCGTCCACATCAAACATTCCAGGCGCTACAGTTGGCACAACAGTAACCTTGAATGCACCTGCGGGAATAAAATCATTGCGTATTTTGAAAAATGGAGCGACTAACGCGGCTTATCCCGATGTTACATCTTTTGATGGCACTACGGATACGTACGCTTTTACTTATGTTGTTGAAGAGCTGGCTGCCGGAACAGTCGTTAACTTCACTTTTCAAATAACAGACGATATTGATCGCATCAACATTTCTCCCGCTTTTGCTGTAACTGTCTCTGCGGTTCCACCAAAGCCATTGGTTCAAGTTGGTGGTGTTACAAAACTTGCCGAATTTGATGAACATATTGCTGGAGTTGCACGAGATGGAGTTCAAGGTACCTTCTTGCAAGGCAACATTGAGTTCACAAACGATAAAATCTATGTGCTGTTCAGCTACGTTCGTGTTGGACCTTTGCCTGCCGTAGGAAGTACGCCTCAAACAGATGATGGAACTACAGCGGGGACACTAACCATTGAGCCTGGAACAGTAATTGTTGGTGATCTGGAAAGTAAGGGAACACTAGTGATTCAACGGGGTGGTAAAATCTTCGCTGAAGGAACCGAAGATGAGCCAATTGTATTTACCTCTGAAAGAGCGCCTGGCACACGTGTAGAAGGTGATTGGGGTGGTGTTGTTCTCTGCGGGCGTGCTCCAAACAATGTTGCAGGTGTCAATGTTCAGCTCGAAGGTGGTTATGGCGCATGGCATGGCGGTGATAATCCTAATGACAATTCGGGTGTACTGCGCTACGTTCGCATCGAATGGGCAGGTATTCCTATCAATCCAAATGAAGAAGTTAACACGCTTACGATGGGTTCAGTAGGGAGAGGAACAGAAATTGAATATGTACAAGCGGCTTGGGGATTGGACGACCAGTATGAGTGGTTTGGTGGAACCGTAGATGGAAGATATTTGGTAGCGTATCACGGTTTGGATGATGATTTTGATGTTGACTTGGGGCATAGCGGAAACATTCAGTTTGGTATTGGTATCCGTGATGATAAGGCGGCCGATCAGTCAGGTTCAAACGGATTTGAAGTAGATAACAATGGTGGTGGTGCTTTATTGGAACCATTTACCTCCAGTGTGTTCTCCAACATAACCATAATCGGACCCAAACAAATTCGGGAAACTTCTATTGCTAATGAGTTTCAGCATGGAGCTCAGTTAAGAAGATCAAGCAAATTGAAAATCTACAACTCGTTCTTCACCGGTTACCCTTACGGTATATACATTGATGGGAATAGCACAACCGAGTTTGCTGAGGATGATGAACTTCAATTACGAAATGTTGTGATTGCCGGAGTAAATGGTTGGGGAGGAAACGGCTATGGAACAGCCTACAATGCAGACGTTGATGGAAGCAGAACCGGACTACCATTTCTGGATGGATCTGGTGTTGCTCGCGGAAATCATCCGGGTGCCGAACCACGAGGCACAGATCTGAGAAAGAATGTAACCGCTTTTGATATTCGCGCCTGGTTCAATACAGCTGCTTATGGGAACCAATCATTGGCCTCATGGGATCAAACAGGAATAAGCCCAACGCTATTCCAACTGGGAAGGCCAACCTTTACTATTGGCAATGACGGTATACTATCCAATGGTGCTGATTGGAGCAATCTTCCTGAAAAGGGGAGGACGAAAAGCGAATGGTTTGGTTCTTTTGAGGAAGTAGGGTTTGCAGGTGCTTTCGGGACTACCGGAGATTGGACTGAAGGATGGACAAACTTTGACAAAAATCTTGATTATGGCGTTAATCGCTAGTTGAATTCGTAACGCAGTCAATCCGTTAATTTTATTAAGGTCAGGGTTAATCCCTGACCTTAACTTTTTACTTTTGCATATGTTTAAATTTACTTTTGGTACGATTGGTTTATTCTATTGTTTGATCGCATGCTGTACAGTAGCATGTAATTCAAATAAGTATTCACCTGAGAAATACTTTTCTCAAAAGGAGCTTGACACCTTAATGGTGGATGTTGTAACGTATATTTATAAGAGGCCACGAGGAGTGTCTAAAGAGGATCGATTCAATCCAAATTATCGATCAAAGTATGCTTCTGTAATTAATGATTTTGAATTTATTCATCTGTATCTTAATGAACCAGATAGCACTTACTTCTTTTACCTAATGAGGCCTGCAAAAAGTCCCGATAAGAAAGTAAGGGGCGTTGGCGGTAAATTCAGGATAGATGATTCGCTCCGGATTACATATTTTAGAGAGATTTTCAACACCCCAATGATAACCGCTGATGAGGTGCATTCAAAAGGAAAATATTTATGGGATGACCTGATGTACTTCAATAATGTAGACCGGTATTACCTGAATAAAGATTTTATTGAATTTCCGGATGAAGGGTGCAAATACGACACAATCCATTATGAGTGGTCGTATAGTTTTGAATAGCGCAGGTTTTTAATTCACCTTTTTTTGTTTCTCTTTGTGCATCTCCACTACGCGTTTGATTTGCTCGGTGGCAATGGCTACAGAATCCTGACTTTTTTTATTCTTTTCCAGGAGTGTAGTCAAACTTAAATTTTCGAGCTTGTTTGCTTCTATGGATTTCTCCAGCTGGATTTTTTCCTTTTCATTATTCTCCAGCTTCATGGTTAAATTTTTATTTTCATTCACGAGACGTTGTTGCTGGCGTTCTACAGCCTGAAGTGCTTTGGTGGATTCATCTACCTGCACCTGAATTTTATCGCGATAGTATTTTACACCAAAATCGTAGATGATTCGCTCAAGTTCCTTCGTTACTTTTTCGGCATCATCAGCATCACTCCACTCTCCGGGCTTTAAGCCCATCCACGCTACAGCGGAGGTATTACGTTCTTTGGTGGTGGCATAAATAGGACTCTTGTAAGAGGTTCCTCCAATAACAGTTTCGGTTAACGTGGTTGGGTTTGCGCCAAGCTTAAGTTTTGCGAAAGATTTCAGATACTTGTTAAACGATGTGGCCACATCATCCTGTGTGCCTTCCAGCTCTACCGCGTAACCGTCTACATTTTCACCTTTTACGCGGGTTGCCTCTTTGCTTACCTTTACGGATTGCGCCACTGAAGCTACGCTAAGACTTACAAAACAGAGAATAACAAACTTTTTTGGAGATTTCATGTTCTTCTTACGATTGATTGTGTAAAACTAACGCTACAAAATTGATTCCAAAAAGAATACTCATAACCGGTGCCTCCGGGCTGGTTGGTGCAGCACTAACCGCACAACTTCTAAAGGAAGGTCACCAGGTTGCTCATCTGGGAAGAACCAGGCGTGAAGGCCGTGTGCCATCCTATGTTTGGGATGTTGAGAAAGGATTTATTGAAAAGGGTGCACTGGACGGTGTAGATGCCATTATTCATTTGGCTGGAGCAGGTATTGCCGACAAGCCTTGGACAACCAAACG
>CAZQXC010000136.1:0-6584 GCA_964597075.1 uncultured Roseivirgaceae bacterium
TGGTGAACACTACACGCTTACGAACTTCTTCCAGATTTTTAAATTTATCGAGCAGATAGAAACAAAGTGGAAGTGCGTGTCCTTCATTCATGTGATAAATTTCGGTTTTACGCCCGAGTACTTCCAGTAATTTCGCACCACCTGCACCCAATAAAATAGATTGCGAGATGCGTGTTGCTTCGTTTGGATCGTAAAGTCTGTGCGTGATCGTTCTTGCCAGGTGATCGTTTTCTTGTATATCCGTGCTCAACAGAAAGACAGGGGCACTTTTGAACACGGTTGGTTTCAACAGGTACGCCTTAACATAAACGCGTGCATCGTGTATGGTTATGGGAAAAAGTATTCCGGTATCGGTTAAAAAGGAGTATTCTTTATTGCGAAAACCAACCCGCATGCTCTGGTCTTCATTGCGCTCCTGATCGTAGTATCCTTTCTTCCAAAGAATGCCTATGCCGATCATGTTTTGTTTAAGTTCGTAGGCACTACGCATGTGCGACCCTGCTAAAAAGCCAAGTCCACCAGAATAAATTTTAAGCGGCTGGTCTATGGCAAACTCCATGGAGAAGTAGGCAACGGGTTTGGAATATTGCTTGTTGAATTTGTAAGGGAACAGGCTGTTCAGGTCAAACATAATGTAAAATTTGAAAGCTGCGAAGCTAACAAATCATACGCGATTCGGTTCAAAGTTTTTGGAAGTGGCTTTTGCAAACGATTGAAGAAATGAATTTAAGAAGATAAGGCAACCAACAATTGCTGTAGTGAATTATATTCCTGGCCCTGAAATGTCCATGTTAATTGATTTCGGTCATAGGAAACCTGTACCTTAACATTCGCCTTCATGTCGATCAGAAATCCATTTCGTTCCAACGCATTCTTCGTCCACAGATATTCATACCCCTCACCGCTCAAGGCAATAGAAATTCCGCGCCACGCTTCGTGAAATACTTTTCCGGTTTTCAGATCGAATCCTTTAAATTGAAATATATCATCGAAGGAACCGTTCAGCACCAGATCTTCCGGAAGGCCGGTAAGAATGTTTTTATTTTTCCCGATGAGCCAAATGGTGTCAGCAGTTTGCAGCGCCAGATCCAATTCATGTGTTGCCACTAAGATTCCTTTGCCTGAATTACGTGTGAGGTTACGCAACAGGTTCATAATTTCTACACGATTGTTCAGGTCAAGATGTGCTGTGGGTTCATCCAGTAGTAATACGGGAGTGTCTTGTGCAAGCGCCCGTGCGATCATGGCCATTTGCATCTGTCCGTCACTAAGTTCATATAGTTTTTTGGAAATGAGATTTTCAATTCGCGTTAAGGTGATTGCCTTTTGAATAATATCGTTATCCGTTTCACAGAGCTTTAAATTCCAATCGAGATAGGGATAGCGACCGTAGGTTACCAACTCATGAACAGTCATGTTTACTGCGGTTATCCGATCGGTTAACACCAGTGAAATACTTTTTTCGATTCCGGATTTAACACATCCTTGATTTATTGAAACCGTTCCGGCCAGGGGAGATTGCAATCCAGCCAGCGTTCTGATCAGTGTAGATTTTCCAATACCGTTTGGTCCCATGAAGCAAACGAGTTCCCCGCTGTGTAGTATAAGGTCAAGGTTTTTGAGAAGAGCGTTTTCGGAACTACTGTTTTTATAACCAATGGTAAGCTTGTCAGTACGAATAAGTTCACGAGGTAGAATGGTCCTTAATTTTGTCATACCCGCACCTTTTTACTGCGTACAATTACCCATATAACTACTGGTGCACCGATTAGGGATGTGATAGCATTAATGGGTAGCACAAAGGAGCTACCCGGTAATTGCGCTATTGTATCGCAAAACAACATCACAGCTGCCCCTGTGAGTACAACACCCGGTATCAATATTTTATGATTCGTTGTATTAATAACTAAACGTGCAAGGTGTGGTATGGCCAATCCTATAAAGGCTATTGGACCGCAGAAGGCGGTTACAGATCCGGCCAATAAGCTGGTGCAAATAATAAGGAGTACCCTTGCCCGTTGCAGTCGTATTCCCAAAGCCTGCGCATAGTTATCACCCAATAGCCAGGCATTCAATGATTTAGAAAGCAGGAGAGAGAGTACAATACCGATCAGAAATATACTACCAAGCAGGTAAATCTCCTGCCAGTTTAACCCACCCATACTTCCAAAGGTCCAGACCAAAAAGTAGTGTTGATCTTCCGATCGGCTGGTAAACTGTAAAACACTAACCAACGATGAGGTAGCTGCTCCGATCATTAAACCAATTAAAAGCAGGGAGGTGTTGTCTTTCACACGATTTGCCACGGCTAACACAACCATGAAAATCAATGCAGAGCCAATGGAGGCAGCGATGGCAATAGATAACGCACCGGTAAGTAAAGGCGCAGCAAATGTTCCGGCCATCACCAAAACAGCAACAGCCAGACTTGCCCCGGAGCTTAACCCTAAAACATCTGGCCCGGCCAATGGATTTCTAAAAAGAGTCTGCATTAATAAACCACCCAGGGCTAATGCTCCACCGGCAAATACACAGGTTAGGGCCTTTGTTAACCTGAAGTCAATCAATATGTTCTTCCAGGCTACATTATCCGGATGTCCGCCAAAAAGTATGGTTAATGTGTCTGGCAGTGGGATTTTCACACTTCCCAGTGAGATGTTTACCAGAAACAGCAGGATGAGTATCACTGCGAGGAAGAGCCAAGGATTTAACGAAAAGATTTTTTTCATCTGGTATTTCGGGTACGGCAATGATACTTAAAAACCGGCTTTTTTGATTTGGTATTGGTAAAAGCGCGGTCTATTAACCTGCGGCCCCGGCCTTCGGAAAAATTTTAAATGCTGGATTTGTTAACTATCCTTTGTCTCGTATCTTTGCAGTCCTTTTTGCGTCAAGAAGGCGCAAAATCCTGAAAAACAGCATAAAAAGGTTTCAACCATGCCTGGAATTATAGGACGAAAAGTAGGAATGACCAGTGTCTTTGGACCTGCGGGTGAGAATATCGCTTGTACGGTTATCGAAGCTGGCCCCTGCGTAGTCACACAAGTAAAAAATGTAGAAACTGACGGTTACCGTGCAGTTCAACTCTCTTTTGGTGAGAAGAAAGAGAAGAATTCTACCCGCGCTCACATCGGCCACGTTAAAAAAGCCAGCACCACTCCAAAAAGAAACATCATCGAGTTTCGCGACTTCCGTCAGGAGTATGATGGTTTAATCGAGCTTGGCAAAGAAGTTCGCGTGCAGGATGTTTTCAAAGAAGGAGACTTTTTGGATGCCGTTGGTACTTCAAAAGGTAAAGGTTTTCAGGGTGTTGTAAAACGTCACGGTTTTAGTGGTGTGGGAGAAGCCACCCACGGACAGCATAATCGTTTGCGTGCACCCGGTTCAATGGGTAACGCCTCATTTGCATCACGCGTACCAAAAGGTAAGCGTTTAGCAGGCCGTATGGGCAACGACCGCGTGAAGGTTACTAACCTTCAGGTTGTTAAAATTATGGCTGATCAAAATTTAATTGTTGTCAGCGGCTCTGTTCCCGGAGCTAAGAACTCAACTATAATTCTGCAGAAGTAATGGAAGTTAGCATCATAAAACATAGTGGGGAGCAGACCGGAAAGAAAGTAAACCTTTCTGACGCGGTGTTTGCCATTGAGCCCAACGATCACGCTATCTACCTGGATGTGAAAAGTTTCCTCGCCAACCAGCGTCAGGGTACTCATAAATCCAAGCAACGTAATGAGATTGCCGGATCCAGCAAAAAGATTAAAAAGCAAAAAGGTACTGGTGGAGCTCGTGCGGGTAATATCAAAAACCCTCAGTTCAAAGGTGGTGGACGAGTATTTGGTCCTCAACCTCGCGACTATTCGTTTAAACTCAATAAGAAAGTAAAAGACCTGGCGCGTAAATCTGCCCTTACCTATAAGGCTAAGGACAATGCGATTGCCGTTTTAGAAGATTTCAATTTTGAAGCCCCTAAAACAAAGAATTACATTAACCTATTGAACGCCTTATCACTGACTGACAAGAAAACTCTTCTTGTGCTTCCTGAAGCCAACAAGAATGTAGTGCTCTCCGGAAGAAATTTAAAGCGTACCAAAATCACCACTGCCGATAAGATCAATACATACGATGTAATGAATGCGGATAATTTGATTTTTGTAGAGAGCTCAGTTAGTAAGGTTGAAAACCTATTAAATAAAGAATCATGAGCGTGTTAAAGAAGCCCCTGGTTACAGAAAAAGTATCAGCCTTGAATGAAAAGGGCAAATACGGATTCGTTGTAGATATTGAAGCGAATAAAGTAGAAATAAAGAAGGCTGTTGAGAAGCAGTATGGAGTAACGGTTGAGCATGTTAATACCATGCGTATGATGGGAAAACAGAAATCACGTTATACAAAAGCCGGAGTTCTTACAGGTCGCAAGCCAAATTATAAGAAAGCCATAGTAACATTGGCTGAAGGAGAAGTAATTGATTTTTATAGCAACGTATAATTATTGAACGATGGCGTTGAAAAAATTAAAGCCGGTAACACCAGGAACGCGACACAGACTCGCACCTTCTTTTGATGACATTACGTCATCGAAGCCGGAGAAGTCGCTGGTGAATACTAAAAAGAAAACCGGAGGAAGAAATAATAACGGTAAGATGACCATGCGCTACATGGGCGGTGGTCATAAGCAGAAGAGTCGTTTGATTGACTTTAAGCGTGATAAAGCAGGTGTACCTGCAACGGTTAATTCAATTGAATATGATCCTACACGTTCTGCCCGTATCGCTTTATTGTTTTATGCGGATGGCGCTAAAGCGTACATCATTGCCCCGGCAGGGATAAAAGTTGGACAGCAGGTGGTAGCCGGTGCTGAAGTTGCACCAGAAGTTGGCAATGCTCTTCCACTATCCAAAATACCATTAGGTACTGTTGTTCATAATGTAGAGTTGAAACCAGGCAGGGGTGGAGCAATTGCACGCAGTGCCGGTTCATTTGTACAGTTGCTGGCCCGCGAAAACGGTATGGCAACCCTGAAGATGCCTTCCGGTGAAATGCGGAATGTTTTGGAAGTGTGCATGGCTACCGTTGGATCAGTTTCGAATGCTGATCATATGAACGAAAGTGTTGGTAAGGCAGGCCGCAGCCGTTGGAAAGGCAGACGTCCACGCACCCGCCCGGTAGCGATGAACCCGGTTGATCACCCGATGGGTGGTGGTGAAGGACGTGCTTCAGGTGGTCACCCACGCTCACGCAATGGTCTAGTGGCTAAAGGCAAGAAAACACGTCACCCTAAGAAGTATTCAGATCGACTAATCATATCCAGGAGGAAAAAATAATGGGACGCTCGATTAAAAAAGGACCGTATTGCGATTTACGTCTGCTAAAGAAAGTAGAGACAACTGAGAAATCCGGTAAAAAATCGGTGATCAAAACCTGGTCACGCAGATCAACAATTACACCCGAGATGATCGGTCATACGTTTGCGGTTCACAATGGAAATAAATTCATACCGGTTTACGTAACCGAAAATATGGTAGGTCATAAACTTGGTGAGTTTGCTCCTACCCGTACATTCAGAGGTCACTCCGGTAATAGAAAAGAGTAATCATGGAAGCTGTAGAGAAAAAGACTAAAAAGTCAGTTTTAAAAAGAGAAAAGCGCGATGCTCGCAAGGAAGCCGCTAAAACGGGTCCTGTGGTAGCCAAGCTGAAAAATGTGCCTACTTCTCCACGCAAAATGAGGCTGGTAGCTGATTTGATTCGTGGTGAGCGTGTAAGCAAAGCGTTGAATATTTTAAAGTATGAGCCTAAGGTTGGTTCATTCAAATTGGAGAAACTTCTTTTATCCGCTATCGCTAACTGGGGGAATAAGAACCAAGATGCTAAGCTTGAAGAAGCCGACTTATTTGTAAAAGATATTTGGGTTGATGGTGGTCGTATTTTAAAGAGACTTCGTCCTGCCCCACAAGGAAGAGCACACCGGGTGCGCAAACGCTCCAACCATGTAACATTGGTGTTGGATAGCTTAAAGAGTACGGCAGTCATTGAAACAACTGAAAAAGAAATAAAGGAATAATGGGACAGAAAATTAATCCTATAGGATTTCGCTTAGGTATCGTTAAAGGCTGGGATTCCAACTGGTACGGAGGCAAAACCTTCTCTGAAAAATTGGTTGAAGACCAGAAAATCAGAAAGTATATCAATGCTCGTATACCGAAAGGTGGTATATCCAAAATCGTTATAGAGCGTACATTAAAGCGCATTACGTTGACCATTCACACAGCTCGCCCAGGGGTTGTAATTGGAAAAGGCGGAACCGAAGTTGATAAGATTAAAGAGGAGTTGAAGCAAATCACCGGAAAGGATGTTCAGATCAACATCTATGAAATTAAGCGTCCGGAGTTAGATGCTAAACTGGTGGGTGAGTCTATCGCACAACAAATTGAAGCTCGTATTTCCTACAAGCGTGCCATGAAGCAAGCTATTGCTTCGGCCATTCGTGTTGGAGCTGAAGGTATTAAAATAAAGTGTTCTGGTCGTTTAGCAGGTGCTGATATGGCCCGCACAGAACAATATAAAGAGGGAAGAATTCCTTTG
>CAZQXC010000137.1:0-6430 GCA_964597075.1 uncultured Roseivirgaceae bacterium
GGGGGATGAAGCCTTTGAGATGTTTGAAAAAACCCATGATGAACTAACCCCAGTGAAACCTTTGAAAGGGGGTGTAATTGCCGATTTCAATTCTGCCAGCACCATGCTTCGAGAAATGGTGAACCGGGCATTTACCAATCGTTCTTTTCTTTCCGGTTTTGATCATATTATTTCGGGAGTTCCATATTACACCACCGAGGTTGAACGCAGGGCGTTACGGGATGCACTTGAGCAGCTCAATCCACGTAAGCGATCGTTATTATTTGAACCATTGGCAGCGGCCATTGGTATGGACTTGAATATTCAGGAACCTGATGGTAAACTGGTGATTGATATTGGTGGGGGCATTACTGAAATTGTAATTATATCACTTTCTGGGGTGGCTGCCTTTCAATCGTTGAAGGTCGCGGGAGACACTTTTGATACCAGTATTCAGGACCATTTCCGTAGAAAGTATAACATGGCCATAGGCCTAAAAACTGCTGAGCAGGTTAAGATAAAAATTGGTGCAGCGTGTGAATCGATTGATCCGGCACCGAAAATGCTTGGTGTGAAAGGCAAAGATATGGTTACCGGTATTCCGGTTATCCATAAGATTGATCACCGCGAGGTTGCCTACATTCTTGAAAAATCAATTTCTGCTATTGAGCGAAGTATTGTGCAAACGCTGGAAACCTGTCCGCCTGAATTAGCCGCAGATATTTACCAGAACGGTATGTACTTAACCGGAGGAGGATCATTGTTGAGAGGAATAAAGGAACGCTTTGAAAGGAACATTAAGCTTCCGGTTCACCTTGATGCCCATCCCTTGTCATCCGTAAGCCGGGGCATTGCCAGGGTGTTGGCTAATACTAAAAAGTATAGTGGGGTGTTAATTGATTAAGCGTGTTTCGGTTTTTTGCTTCAGCAACCCTCAGACTAATGGGGTGGAATACCACCCCGCTGGGGTCATTTCCCATACAGCCTAAAAAATATGTACTCATTGTGGCCCCGCATACCAGCGGATGGGATTTTATTATCGGAGTACTGTATCGCAGTGTTCTGAGGCTAACCAAATCCAAATACCTTGGAAAAGCCGAGCTTTTTAAACCACCCTTTGGCTTCATTTTCCGGTGGCTTGGGGGCACACCGGTTGATAGGAGTACCAGCCAAAATATGGTTGAACAGGTAGCCCGGTTTTTTGAGCAGCAGGATGAATTAGCTATTGCCCTATCCCCGGAAGGAACCCGCCATCGGGTGCATCGCCTCCGTTCAGGATTTTATAACATTGCCAAAAAAGCAAATGTCCCTATTGTAATGGTTGGATTTGATTTTAAAAACAAGCAAGTCATTTTTGCAGACCCCTTTTATCCTTCAGATGACCAGCAGAAGGATTTTGATTACATTTTGAACTTCCTTGGTCCTATTGAGGGTAAGCATCCTGAGAAAGGCTTAAAGCACCTTATCCCGGCACAGGAAATTCATCGTCTCTAAAACAAAAACCCCGACTAACGTCAGGGTTTTTTGTACTCGGTAAAAGTAACTTAGTTTCCTGAACCTGTTGGATTATCAAACAGGGAAGGAGCTGGTGCCGGTACAACTGGAGGAGCTACCGGAGCAGGCGCTGCAGCTTTCTTCGGAGCAGCTTTCTTCTTTTTCGGAGCAGCCTTTTTTGCAGCTTTCTTCGGAGCAGCCTTCTTCACCACTTTTTTAGCGGCCTTCTTTTTAGCAGGCTTGCTTACTTTTTTACCTTTTGCCTTTGAGGCAGATTTCTTAGCGGCCTTCTTTTTAGCAGGTTTCGCTTTAGATTTTTTAGCAACTTTTTTCTTAGCCATAGCAACGTTTATTTATTAAGGTTGAAAAGTTAAGTATTCTTTGCCAATCAAAACTTCATACCACAATAAAATATTTTCAGCCACAGTGAATGGATGATTATCTCCTTCGCCCGGCACCTCTTCGGTTGTAGCCCCCGGGTTTCTTACTGTCATTACTTCGGCTGGTTTCGTGGCTTGAACGGCCGGAGCTTTCCCTACGGCCCTCGGTTAATTCAACTCTAACCTGCCTGCCTTCATATTCAACGCCTTTAAAACCGGGCATAATTGCATCGCTCTTTTCCTTTTCCACTTCAAAGAAGGAGTAGGCTCCTTTAATATCAATTTTGCCCACAAATTTTTTACCCACCCCACAGCAATCATCCAACATCTCCAGCAGATCAGCCTTTTCAAGGTTATCCATTTTACCCAAGTTGATGAAGAATCGGTCACCTGTGCTGTAGCGTTCTGCGCTACGATCACTGGACTGCCCGGAAACATTCAGGTCGGGAGCATTTCGATAGTAATCGAGAAAACGGTTGAACTCGATAGACGCAAAACGCTTAATCAGGTCATTCTTTGTTATATCCTTAAGTTCCTCATATACAGAGGGTAAAAAGGCTTCAATTTCAGCTTCATTTACCTTCACATCATGCACTTTTTTCATCAGGGCAAGCAATTGCTTCTGACAAACTTCAGGACCTGTAGGTACTTGGGTGCGGATGAAAGTTGTCTTCACAGTCTTCTCAATCTGCCTGATTTTGCCCACTTCTTTGGGGCTTACCAAGGCAATGGATACACCCTTCTTACCGGCACGCGCTGTACGACCGCTGCGGTGGGTATAGTATTCCATTTCATCTGGTATGTTCATATGGATCACGTGTGTAATGCTTTCTACATCAATTCCACGTGCGGCTACATCGGTAGCTACTAGTATCTGTACAGCTCGGTTGCGAAAACGCATCATTACCTTGTCACGCTGCGCCTGGTTCAGGTCGCCATGAAGGGAGTCGGCATTATAGCCATCCTTCATAAGCATTTCGGCTACCCGTTGGGTGTCTATTCGCGTACGGCAGAAGATCAGCCCGAATATTTCGGGGGTGTAATCCAGTAATCGCTTTAAGGCGCTGTACTTGTCGCGGTCGTGTACCACCACATATTGGTGATCAATATTTACGTTGCCTGTATTTTTATCGCCTACGGTAATCTCAACCGGGTCGCTCATGTAGTTTTTAGCAATAGCCCGCACTTCGCGAGGCATGGTGGCTGAGAACAACCAAGTTATTTTTGTTTCAGGTGTTTTAGAAAGTATCTCATCAATTTCTTCCTTGAAGCCCATGTTGAGCATTTCATCAGCCTCATCCAGTACCACATACTGAATGGTGCTCAGGTTAACGGCTTTGCGGCCTAACAAATCGATAAGTCTGCCCGGGGTAGCCACAACGATCTGTGCCCCTCGTTTTACTTTACGAATTTGCTCGCTGATGCTTGCTCCTCCATAAACGGCTACGATGTTCAGCTTTTTGAAGCTTTCTGTGTAGTTCTCCAGATCGCTAACAATCTGAAGTCCTAATTCGCGGGTTGGGGCCAACACAAGGGCTTGTGTAGCCGAGCTGTTTTCGTCCACAAGCTCTAAAAGAGGCAGACCGAAGGCTGCGGTTTTACCGGTTCCGGTCTGGGCGAGTCCAATAAAATCACGATCGCCCGTTAGTAATAATGGAATAGCTTTTTCCTGGATGGGGGTGGGGGTTTCAAACCCAATAAGTTGTACCGCATCGGCCAGTCCTTTAGACAAGCCTAGCGCCTGAAAATTTTTCATGTAATGTCTCTATGTTAAAAGTTTGCAAAACAACGTCATTGCGAAGAGATCCCATGTGTGCCCGATGCCAATCGGATGGGGGATGACGTTGCAAATCCCGTAGTTAAGATTGACACAAAGGTACAGTTAATAATCGGGAATGCAGTTGTATGGATTAAATTAGGGGAGGAATATGGCGGTTGAGCTTATGGGCAGAATCAAATAGGTCAACACAGGATTTTAACACTAGATAATTTCGCATTGTTGATAGGGTATGAACAGCGTTTCTTTATACAATTTCATTGGGCCAGATATCAAGATCAGTATTGATGCCTATTTCGATAGCGATAAACTGATTATTGACGGGTATGATATAGGCAAGCGGGTAGAAGAATTTTGGGGCGATTTGGACTATGAGTATGTGCTTACCATCCCTCCGGAAGGTGTTAAATTTTTATTTGAATACTTTAACATGGTGAATAAAAAAAAGGAAGATTTGTTAGCTGCATTGGCGGAAAAATTTAACACTAACACGTGTTATTCTGATATCCGAAAATTGATGAGTGATAATGGTATTATATGCGAAGGCTTTAGTTGGCACTAATGCCAAAACCTTTTTGATCTGTATCAGGTTATGAGGCTGCAGAGATTTTTGTGATTTTGTTTTTTAGTGGCAAAAAATAATACTGAACTTAAGCCAAAATCACGCAAAGACACTAACTGTTCATAAAAAGCACTTTTAGCATGATAAAAAGTATTAAACCCCTTGGCTTTCCCTGGCAAACACAAGATCCATTTTTATTCTGTGTCCATCATCATGATTTGTATCCAAAGGGTAACGCAGTAATGGGGCCTGCTGCATCTCTTGCCGGACGGTCATTAGGACAGGATTTTACCCCGAACAAGGAAGGCTGGCGGATGTACCATGGGCAGCAGGTTCCTGGGTTTCCGGCTCACCCGCATTGCGGTTTTGAAACAGTGACAATAACGACCAAGGGATTGATTGATCATTCCGATTCCCTGGGCGCTGCAGGTCGTTTTGGTTTTGGCGATGTACAGTGGATGACAGCCGGAAAAGGAGTACAACATTGCGAGATGTTTCCTTTGGTGAACGAGGACAAGGACAATCCTCTTGAGCTTTTTCAGATTTGGCTTAATCTGCCAAAAGCGAAAAAGAAAACCGATCCATATTTTGCTATGCTGTGGAATGATGCAATTCCTGAGGTTGCAGTACCGGATTACGACAATAAAAAAACAAAAGTGAAGGTGATTGCGGGGAGCCTGAATGGAATAAATGCACCCGATCCGGCTCCGAATTCATGGGCTGCTGATCCTGAAAACGAAGTAGCCATTTGGACAATACGGATGGAACCCGGTGCTACCTGGGTATTGCCACAAGTTTCAGCTGCAGCAAACAGAACCCTGTATTTTTATGATGGAACGTCTATGCAGCTAGCCGGAAAGCAATTTGAAACACACCTGGCCATTGAGCTTTATGCTGATAAAGCCGTTGAATTAAAAAATGGTCCGTCTGAAAGTTACCTGTTGCTGCTTCAGGGCAGACCAATAAATGAACCTGTGGTACAACATGGCCCTTTTGTAGGGAATACCCAAGCCGACATTCAGCAAGCGTTTTCGGAATATCAGCAATCTCAATTTGGTGGTTGGCCCTGGCCAAGCTATGAGCATGTTCATCCACGCGAGAATGGCAGGTTTGCCCTCTATCCAGATGGGAAAAGGGAGGTAAAGTAGCTAAATTAGCTAACCTGCCCTTCCATAAGAGGCTGTCAATAATCATGGGTTCGCCTAACAAACATCATGTCTGTTTAGAGGAGATTGTGGTAACATCGTTTAACAAAAACCACAAGCCATGGGACTGTTTCATGATCCAAAAAAAACCAGCCAGGCAGACCTGGAAAGAATCAGGCCTGTTATCTTTAATATAAGCTTAATCATTACGCTCTTGCTGGTGATTGCCGCTTTTGAATGGCGCACTACAGACAATACGGAGAAGAAGGTTATTGTTCGTCAAGCCTCAGACTTTGAAGAGATACTAGAGGTGCCGCAAACTGAAATACCTCCACCACCACCCCCCGTGCTTCAACAACCACGAATTGTGGAGGTTCCTGATTCGGAAGAGATAAAAGAGGAAATTAAAGTTGAATTCGATATTGAGGTAACCAGCGCAACCGTATCACAGGAGTTTAAAATTGAAGCTACTCCGGTGCAGGTGGAGGAAGAAGAAACTGATAAGATTTTTTTAGTGGTTGAACAAACTGCTGCCCCAAAGGGCGGAATGTCTGCCTTTTATGACTATGTTTCTAAAAACATCCGATATCCGGCACAAGCCAGACGAATGAATATTGAAGGGAAAGTATTTGTGGAGTTTGTTGTTGACAAGGATGGCACACTAACAAATTTTGTAGTGGTGAAAGGCATTGGCGCTGGATGCGATGAAGAAGCTGTACGGATTATCCAAAGTGCACCGCCCTGGTTGCCAGCCAAACAACGCGGCAAACCCGTTCGTCAACGCATGGTATTACCTATCTATTTCAAACTGGCATCACGTGTTTAGGGTATTCAAATTTAAAAAGTATTTAAATTTGAATACCTGCTTTTTCAATTAACTTCCAGCAATGAAATTAATTCTTGTTCCCACCGATTTTTCCGAGAATGCCACACATGCTTTAGAATATGCTGTTGAAACAGCAAAAGCCTTAGGTGCAGGTTTGCTGGTGACGTCAGTTTACAATCCACCAGTTTCCATACAGAGCGCTTTACAAGCCGTTGCG
Organism: uncultured Roseivirgaceae bacterium; assembly: GCA_964597075.1. Classification (GTDB taxonomy): domain Bacteria; phylum Bacteroidota; class Bacteroidia; order Cytophagales; family Cyclobacteriaceae; genus UBA2336. Next base: position 6,381 of record CAZQXC010000137.1, read on the forward strand.
GCTGACGATACCATACGGGCGACCAAGCTTTACAAAGAGAAATTGAATAC
>CAZQXC010000138.1:0-6287 GCA_964597075.1 uncultured Roseivirgaceae bacterium
AATCGATATAGCTTCGACCATCCGGCGAGCCATCCGGTTGGCGGGCATCGAACTGGAGGCGGTCAGTGACTGGAAAAAAGCCTGAGTATCCAGCCCGCAAATTGATACTGAGCTTTCCACCGCCAAGGGCACGGGATGCTTCCGAGGAAACAAATCCCTGCGTGAACGCGCTTGGCCTGTCTTCGGTCTGTGTGATCTGAAGCGACCCGTCAGCAGCAAATCGGTCGCGGCGGCCAGCCAGGTCAAACTGTTCCCAGAACCCGTTGACCTTGGTCGATGTCGACCAGTTTCCGAGCCGGACCGCGTGCGTGTATTCAGCACGCGGGTAGATAACGCCTTCACTGTTGCGTTCGATCTCAACTTTCCAGCTTGCTGAACCCGCAGTATCGGAGCGGATAATATTGACTACCAATGTCTGGCCAGTTGCCTCGCTCGCGCCGGCTGCCCCTCGGATGAGTTCGACACGTTCTACGGTGTTCGCCGGTATCCGGCTAAGGGCTTCCTCTATGCCGCCGGTCTTGGACGAAGGACGCACCCCATCAATCAGGACATTGCCCGCTGCGCCCCCAAAGCCGCGCAGTTCGCTACCGGGATCCAGCGTAAACCCAGGAATACGATCAACGATATCACGAGCGGTCTGGGGGTTGAAGCGGTCGAAAAACGCCCTGTCGTAGATGGTCTGCTCGACTTGCACATTCGGATCTGCATTCGCCAGCGCCCCGCTGCCAACAAATACAGCAACAGTTGCCAGCATGGACCAAATGCTCTTCCTGGCCACTTGTTGATCTGAGTGGATTGATACCCTTCTCACTCGACAGACCGCTCACGCAGAAGATGTCGCAGGTGAATACCGAGCTGATATATGGATTTGTGGAAACTACTGCTGCGACCCTCGCGAAGCGTCCAACCGCTAGAATCGGAAAGATCAATCACCGCGCCCGAATCAGGTATTATCGCAGCCACTTCGCGGACTTCGAACCCGTTTCTTTCTACAGCCCGCCGCGTCCATTCGCGCCTGATCGGCGCCCCTCCGGAAAGGGCAATCGACACCAAGCCTTCGCGTTTGATCTGAAAGGCACCGCGCACCAGGTCGAAGTCGATACCCTCACTGCTGAATGCCTGGGAGAATGCGCCGTTCAGCACAAGATCCTCAGGAGCGCCGTCATATAGCGTCCCGTCTGAGCCAAGCAAAAGCAAGCGATCTGCGTTGCGCAGGGCGAGGTCAAGATCATGCGTGGAAATGAGAACCGTGCGGCCCGTATCAAGCGCGAGACCGCGAAGAAGTTCCATCACCTCAACCCGGCGCGGCAGATCGAGAAATGCCGTGATCTCATCAAGGATCAGGAGTTTTGGTTGTTGCGCGAGGGCGCGCGCCAGCATGATCCGCTGGCGCTCGCCGTCACTCAGTTCGCCGACCAGCCGGTGGCCAAAGGCTTCTGCCCCTGCCAGCCTGAGCGAGTCTTCGACGATCGCATTGTCGTTCCATGACAGATCGCCGAACCAGCCCGTATGTGGATATCGTCCGAGGCTGACCATAACATAGCCAGTCAAAAGGCCCGCCATCGTCCGCTCCGTCAGAACAACACTGACGAGTTTCGCTCGCTGCTGTGCAGTGCATCGGGAAATCTCCACGCCGTCGATCAGAACCCGCCCTTCCAGCGACGCCTGCATCCCGGCGATTGTGCGCAGAAGAGTCGACTTTCCAGCACCATTGGGACCAAGCAGGCATATGAATTCTCCACCCGTCGATTCAAGATCGATGTCTTTTGAGATGACGGCTTCTCGTCGCCGCGACCGATACCCAATTGCGAGGTTTTCAAGCTTCAGCATCTCACAACTCCATCGACCGAATGTTCCGATTACGAAGCAATATGGCGATCACTATGGGTGCGCCGATGACGGCGTTGACCGCGTTCAGGTGGAGGACATGACGATCCCATGGTAGATGCACTATTAGATCGGCTGCGAGCGCGAAGACCGCGCCCAACAGAGCACTCGCAGGCATTAGTATGCGGTGGTCAGACGTATTGAAAAGACCGCGTGCCATATGCGGCACGATGATGCCGAGAAACAGGACAGGTCCGCAAAACGCCGTGACGGGGCCAGCGAGAAGCACCGCGCAGGCGAGCACTGCGAGCCGCACATGATTGACCGGTAGGCCCAAGGACGAGGCATATCGCTCACCCAGCAGCAGCGCGTTGAGCGGTTTGACCATGACGAAGGCAAACACAAGCCCGAAGCCAAGCATGGGCAAGAGGATCGGGATTTGGTTCCATGTGACGCCGCCAAAGCTTCCATCGTTCCAGGACGCGAAAATCCGGGCCTGAACCTCGGTCGTGAAGTGCAGCACGACGCTCACCAGTCCCTCGGCGAGGAAACCTAGCATCAGGCCGAGGATGAGAAGCGTCATTGTGGTCACATGACGCGACATTGCAGCGACGAGGAGCGCCACGACGCCGGCCCCAAGCATACCGCCCGCCACCATTCCAATATCGTTCAGAAAGCCTAGTCGGGCGAGCGTTGCCGAGCCAACAATAGCGCCCGCAGTCACGACGATGGCGACTCCAAGTTGGGCGCCGCCAATGAGGCCGAGCACCCACGCATCGGCAAGCGGGTTCTTGAACAGGGTCTGAAGGAGAAGGCCAGCAGCCCCGAGCGCCGCCCCTGCTGAAAGCGCCGTAATGGCGCGTGGCATTCTCAATTCCCAGACAATGGCGCCCCAACTCGGGTTGGCAAGCTCCATGCCGAACAGAGCGCGAATGATCTGCTCGACAGGAATAGGCACTGATCCAATGGCCAGAGACAACACAAACAATCCGGCTATCCCGATAGACAACGCGCCGAATGAAAAGGGCCTCAACGAGGTTCTGACATCAGCCGAACGCTTTAGCCGATACCCCTGTCTTGCTGGCGGAGATGCCGGCACGCGGTTTTCGCCAATCGGTTCGGCTTTTGGCGGGGTGGTGGATCTCATTCCTGCTCCGTCTCACCTGAAGGACGGGCGGGCCGCAAATGGACAAATGTGTGATCCGGCAACAATTCAGGGTGAAGCAAGGCGACAAAATCCGCCAGAACCAGATCGACCTCCACGACGCCGCTCTCATACCAGTCGTAGGCGTCATGCTCTGGACGCGATCGGCGATGGACATCGAACAATCGCCCCGAGGCGATCGCTGTCATTGCTTCCAGAGACCCTGTCGAGCCCGGCTTGCCGAGCCCCACCGAGGTGGTCACCATGATCTCGACAGTGTCGCCCAGGGCCAGGATTTGTTCGCTCGTAACGATTCGGGTTTCGGCGAAGTCCTGCCGCGTCCAGGGCGTTCGTCCTCCCGCGTCTGTCACAAGCTGCGCCATCCAGTTTGACTGAGGGACTGACCATTGATCGCGTTGTCGCACCGGATCAAGCCAGACAACCATGGGACTAGTCGGTTGTCGGCGCGCGGCCTGCGACAAGGCGAGATAGTTTGTCTCAATCTCGTCAAAGACAGCGATGGATGTCGCTTCCGCATTCAGGAAAACCGCGACTAGATGCAGCCACTCAGCCTGGCCCAAGGGCGAAGATTCCATCCAGGACAGGCTCGGCACAGCCGCAAGGCCGAGCTCCCGGGCTCGGTGAATCGATGCCGACGGCGCGATAGACGCCGTCGACAAGAAAAGCACATCTGGCGGCGCGGACAGAAGCTTTTCGTAATTGGGCGGACCATGAAAAGAAGACCCGATTGTCACCGCCTCGCCATTCTCCCAGCGTGCGCGCAATTCGGGCGCGTAGAGCCCTTCGCTTCCCATGGCGATAACCCGATCAACGAAACCTAGCGCTCTGACACGATTCAAAGACAAGTCTTCGTTGGCACCGATTGTCAGTGCCGGAATACCTATAAGGGTCGCGCCAGCCAGATCCCCCTCAAGCGGGGGGGCTGGAGCACCGCACTGCACCAGAACCAGGACATCTGTGTCGCTCTCTTGGTCCCCTGACGAGGAACCTATGGTCAGCACCTTGTAGTGGTCGTGATAGGAGACCGAGAAGCCTATGGCGTGCCGTAATTCGATCTTGTCCGGAAAGTAGTCAGTTCCCGGTTGGAAATCAGTGAGGCACGCTTCATCACCTGTTGCTGGTGAGTTTGCAGCGCCGCATGCGATTAAAAACAAGAAAGGTGAAAAAACGGCGGCAATCAAAGCCGCCGTTTTCCTGTAACGCCACCCCACTACGGCCTCCAGGCCAATGTAAACAGGATGCGACGCGCATCGCCAGGAACCACTCCATTGCCTCCGAAGGCACCCCGAAGCAGATAGTCTTCATCTGTCAGGTTATCGACCGTCAGCGTGCCAATGACTGGTCCGCGTCCCAGGAATGCACCGGCTTCAAGAGTGTTGTAGCTTGGAATTTCGAGCGGATTGCCGATGCCGATGGCTGCGGAAGAATTGTAAGTCCAACCACCTGTCAGGCCACCAAACCACTCCCCCCCAAAATCATAAGCATATCGCGCGAACAGGCGGGCGGAATGTTCGGGAACGTTATCCAGCCTCGTTCCGTCAGGAATATTGGTATCCTTGCTGACAAACGCATCGGTGTAGGCATAGCTGCCCAGGATCGTCAGCGATTCGATTGGCTCCCAGGTGTTGATAAACTCAACACCGCGCGACGTTTGCTCACCGGTCGGTACGCGGAAAAACGGATCCGCTGGATCGGGTGTCAGGACATTGGAAAGCTCGATATCGAAGAACGCGATCGTCGATGTCAGTCCGTCAACAGGGTTGAGCTTTACACCGACCTCCCATTGCCGACCGGTCTGCGGGCCAAACGGGGCGCCATCCGGCGAGCGGACAAAGCCGAAATTCGCGTTGGCCTCGAATGTCTCAGCGTAAGATGCATAGGGAACGAACCCGGGTGCGACCCGCCAGGATATGCCTGCGCGTGGTGAAACCTGTGTATCGCTCGAACTGGCCGAGGTGCCGAAGGAAATGTCCGTGGTCTCGTTCTCCAGCCTGTCCACACGTGCTCCGAGAAGGACTGTGACGTTCTCACCAAAATCCACAACGCTTTGAACGTAGCCGCCGGTCTGGCGGAAACTGTCGACCGACTCGGCCAACACAAACGTCGCCCCAATCGGCGACCCATAAACCGGGGCGAGCACATCGAGCGGCCCGACCGAACCCCGGTCGAAGCGGGAATCGTACGTCCACTCCGCGTAATCGAACCCAGCCGAGATAATTGGGTTGAGACCCGCGATCTCAATGGAACGGACAAACTGAGCCCCAACGATTATTTCATCCTGCTCTTCAACAAACCGGTTGAACCGGCGATTGAGCGTTCGGCCGTCAGCCTGAAAGCTTGCGGCGGCCACGGATGGCTGATCATACTCCGTGTCAGTAAGCCGGACATAAGCTTTAGCGAAATTCGGACCATCGCCCTGACGTTCAATGGTAAATGTGTGGATCGTGGCTTCGGAAACGGTGTCACCCTGTTCCGGCTCTCCGGTGAACAGAGATGATGGAAGTTGAAATACATCGGTATTGCGGATCGTCCCCTCGAGCGGCAGCGAAATGTATCGCAACCCTTCACGGCGACGGTAGTCTCCCTGATAGCGCAGGACCGTGCCCGCCACAGGTTCCCATTCAAGACTAGGAGAGACCTGAATCCGTTCCGAGCCGACGAAGTCGATGAAGCTGTCACGATCCTCAAAACCGCCGACAATGCGGTAGCGCAGACTTCCGTCCGTTGAGACAGGGCCTGTGAGGTCAGCCTCCGCCCGATACTCGTTGAAGTTTCCGACGCTCAATGCGCCCGCATATCGGGGCTCCGCAAGAGGTTTCTTGGATACGATATTGATCACACCTCCTGGGGAGCTCAACCCATAGACGGCCCCGCCCGGTCCTCGAAGGACTTCGACACTCTCGATATTGGAGAGTCCCTCTGCCTGGATGTTCAGGGAGTTTGTGTTCCGAATACCATCAACGACAGTCTGACTGACCGTGAATCCGCGCATCTTGAATGAAGTGAAGGGTTCAACGCTGTTGCGCGGCGCACCGACGCCGGCCGAGACACCGACAATATCCGACAGAGTTGACGGATTCAGATCGTCAATCAGCCGCTCATTGAAGACCTGTACACTTTGCGGTACGCGCGCAATGTCGGCTGGAAAACCAAAACCAACTTCAGATTCCTCTTCGAGATAGCCCGATCGAATTCTTTCGCCGGTCACGATGATCGTGTCCTGCCGAGCGATTGAATCGTCGCTGGACTGTGCGAATGCAGGCAATGTGAAGCAAGATGTTGAGGACAGCAGCAG
>CAZQXC010000139.1:0-6273 GCA_964597075.1 uncultured Roseivirgaceae bacterium
AGGGGAATGCCCAATGGCATCCTGCTGTATGGGGCGCCCATGTCCGTCGAAATAAGTGATCTGCTGGATCAAATTGTCATTTTGGGTAAAGAACTGGGGGTCTATAGTTGCGGTACTTTCCAATTGGTAGGTACGCGAATAGACGTAGTTTTGGTCCGATGGGTCATTCACTGTTATACAATTATTGGTAACCGAATAGTAATTGGGACAATGGTCATTGTTATTGAGAACATAACCAACAGGTTGTAAACAACCCGGTGCACTGGGATTGGCAGGGTCACCAAGGCCGTCATTGTCCTGGTCCAGATACCATATTGTATTCGGGTTAAGGGCTGCATTAGAATCGTTACAATCGGTCACCGGTAATACGGTTTGCGTATATCCCGCACCTGGATTTGTACATGAAACCTCCGTGGAGATGGCAAACCCGTCGTTGTCCGCATCGAGGTACCAGGTAATGCCAGAGGTAATGGTTGCCGTAATGGGTAATTTTGTGGCAGAGGCACAAACAGGGCTCTGCGTATAGGTTTCTGCATAAAAGGTGGTAGTTTCAGAAACTGTAGGGCTATAGGTACTACCGGTATGCAGCAGTACATTACTGGCATTATACCATTTTACACCAAAGCCATTCGAACCAGGCGTGGCGGATAGATTTACCACTCCTGGTCCGCATCTGCTTCCAATAGAAGTAGTATTGGTCGGGAGGCCTGGCAATTGGAAAACAGTAACAGTTATAGGTACGCGTTGTGTTATCGTAGTTGGACAATTTTGGGCGTTATAAAGCGTTCCCTGAACCCAATAGGTCTTTTGGCCGTTGGTAGTGTTTTCATAGCTTAGGTTAAACTGATAGTTAGCGCCCGCTCCTGGGATAGGAGACCCCCCGGTTTGTGTGGTAAACCATTGATAAGTACTGCCTGTATTCCCACCTGATGCAGCTAGGATAAAATTACCGGAACCGCATCGGTTGGTATCTGTGCTTACATCGCTAGTGGTTAATGTGGGAATGGTACTATTCGGGGTATAGGTGGCAGTTACTTGCACCCTAGCACTTTCAGGACAATCCCCTACTTTGGAGGCAACCCAATAGCTTTTCGTTTCGGCATTTACCGTAATTCCTGTGACATAAGCTCCTACGGTACTAAGAACGTCATGGGAAACGGGACTGGTCGCTGATTGAGTGGCATACCATCTGTGGGAGATGCCACTTACGGTTCCATTCGTTGTGGCTGTAAGTTGAATAGACGTTGCGAAACAGGCATTTGAAGAACTCACCACAGTTGGCGAGGTTGTATTGTTACTAACTGTTACTTTTATGATACTATGGGAATATTTAGTTTCTCCACAGGAAATAACCCTCCTACGATACCATCGATCCGCTATCAATCCCGCTGGTGGATTATAATCTGCGATTGTAGCACCACTTATGTTATTCCACGGATTATTGCCTGTATCTGAATATTGCCATTGATAGACATAAGTTCCATTTCCACCCGTAGCTACACTGTAGTTGTTAATAATATCGGGATCTCCATTGTAACAAATAGTTTGTGTTCCGTAAATATCACCTGGAAAGAGTTCAGGAAATACCTGAGCGGTAAAACTCTTTCTTGTACTGGATTTGCAATCCGTGGTAGAGTTGTAGCTTTCCGCATAATAGGTTGTAGTGGAAGTAAGATTAGGAGTTGTATAGCTATTCCCTGTATGTAATAAACTACCCCCCGAGGCCGCATTGTACCAGCGGATAGAATTACCATTGGCTCCAGAAGCGGCTGTAATAGTAAATATACCACCAGGATAGCACTTGGGTGCGGGATTACTTCCGGTTGCCTGACCTGGAGAATTCGGAACAGTAACATTCACTATCCCGAATCCAGTGCTCCATTGTCCGGAACTGTTCCTTGCTCGAATATAATAATTTCCAGAACCCTGATTAGCTACAAATGTGGGGCCAGATCCTAAATCTATTGTATTGGCAGAAGTACTTTTTCCTTGCCAATACCAGGTTACCCCGGTTGGTGGACTACCGCTTCTAGTTAATGTTATGCTACAATTCGCGGAGTTCGCTTGAGTAGGGTTACCGGGATTGGCAGGTATGGGCGGATTAACCGTCACAAATAGTGCTGTGTAGGTTGGGGATTCAGTAAACTGAGCAGATACCGTATAATTAGAACTTCCTGCTACCACACTAACATTACTACCTGAGGGGGTCCAGCTTGCGGCGCCTGACACGTTCCAAACGATGTTAGAAACCCCGGATAAAGAATAGTTATTTGTGGTACCTTGGTTGACGGTTGAAGGACCAGTTATTTGCTGGGCACATGCAATACCGGAATATATAAATAGCATTACCGACACCCAACGGGAATAGGTTATGCCTTTTAAAGTCATTAGAATTGTTTTCATAAGTTGTAGGTTATGGTTGGATCTGGCCTTTATAATGGTACTTATAGTCCGAAACTAGATTTCCGTTACTATCCTTAATTTCTTGAAGGCGATTATACTGATCATAAATAAATGTAATTGTTTCGCCTCTGGGGTCAGTTACTGAAGTTACCCCCACCAAGGGGTCATAAACATAGGTGGTAACCATAGCCGCAGGTAACTCTGTCCTTAATTTATGTAGTTCAGTTTTCATCTGAGTTTCGGAAGTTTCCGAGTTGTTAATGGTCGTAAAGTTTGCAGTAGTACTCAATATTTGGGTTCTGGAGGCATTTTCCACTTTGGCCACCGGATATTTTCCGTCATAGCCCCAAACATAGGAGATTTTACTTCCGTCTTGTTTAGAGACCTCCACGGGATTTCCATAATCATCATATAGGTGAAAGTTCAATCTATTCTCCATCGGGTTATCTGTAGTGTGAAAATTTCCTTTTAGGCTTTTAACAAATTCCGGCCATACTTTGTAGGAATTTTGATTTGTTGAATCCCAATCTTTATAGTAGGTTCGATTTACACTTTTGTTACCATTTACAAATGTTTCGGTTTGTATTGCTTCTGCAACTCGGTGCAGTGTATTAGGTGTGTCTCTTTTAAATCGATCAATAAGGTCTTTCTCGGCCGATGTCAGACTAGGGCTTCCCAAAGAACTAACAGTCTCCACGTCATCCGCATAGTATGTTTTTGTAATTACCTCCTCACCGCTAGTATTGGACATTTTGCTTTCCGTCCGTTGTAAATGGGTTGGGTTTTCGTATTTGAATTCTTGAACTGTCGTTACTGGATTATTGCCATTGACATCCCACTCCGTTTGGATTGAGCCAATTTGTTGGATTAAATTGGAATAATGGGGATACAACTGGAATTTCATGGCATCGCAGAAATAATATATGGTTTCATCATTTACAATATTATCAAACGGTAGTTCTTTCGAGGCGCTTAGGATAAATTCGCCTTGAGAGATTTGATCCTCTAGAGAATATATTTCGGCATTCAGACCATTGACAGTATATTTATATTCTTTTGAGCTTAATAAATCTCCATTCCGGTTAAAAACTTCTTCCAGTCGGAGGACGCCATTATGAGGTACTCTTATCACAGGAAATTTATGATAGTCATCCCAATAATTTAGTCCACCTCTGCCTGTTCTTAGTGAATCAGTTTGATTGAAGAAAGACTTTACCACCTTTCCATTGGAAATACCTTGGGAAGTCTGAAAGCTTTCGACCTTATCATATCCCACAAAACTACCCATGTCTCGTGACCACGGGGTCTGTGACCCTGCTGCGCCCAACATGAGTGGCATGGCACCCAAATTTGAAATATCTCCGTCCATCATTATATTACGATTCCATACTGTTCTTTTGTCCAAGGCGAAATTTGGAGCGGCCTTTACCTTCCCATAGCTTTTTGTTACTAAATTGTTGTTGGCATCCAATTCTTGGTAGTGATAATTGAAGACATTCTCCGAAACAATTGCTCCGTCATTGTCCTTATTGGTGATTTTGGCTATTCTCAACCCGCCGCCAACAGAATATTTTTCAGTCCCACTGACGTCAATTTGGTCTATCTCTGTACTAACATGAGCTTGACCATAGTACAGGCCATTATCGTCATTAAATACTGCCCTTAAAACATACTCGTCTTCATCCAATCTGAGATGGAAAGGGGTGTTAATAGCATAACTGAAGTTAACAACTTCTTCTTCCTTCAAAATATTAGTGTAATTGTTTTGCAGGTCAGCCCAACTATAGTCTGGACTGTAATTGCTCAATGGGACTTTGTAAACAACCATACCATTTGATGCTTTTTCCAACTGCGCAAAGAACATATTGGCAAATTCCGGTTCCGGTGGTTTAGGGGTTCCAAACCGAGTCATACTTTTTTCCTCATTCCACCCGGTGAGAGCGATTCCAAAACGAACAGTTAATGTTTGATCCTGGTTAGGAGCTATGATTTTCGAATTTCCGGGTCCCGGAGATGAGGCAAAATGCGGAATTCGGGTTGTTGCTACGGGAATGGCATTGGTTTCCTGGTCAAAAGTATTGAGTTCATATTCGTATTCCGTAGTTCCTTTGGTGGGATATTGTATCGATTTTAGGGAGAATAACCTAGCATGGTTTGTGCTTGGCAGCCTATTTGCCCTTTTCTGTTGTGGAACATACGCTGTATTTGCCTGCCAACTGGAAAGGTCGGGTATAAATACCTCTGGGTTAAGTTTTCCGTTGTAGAAACCCCAATAGTCCTGACTCATGGAAGTCTTATTGGGTATTGTATTTTCTACATAGTAGTTAAATTTATACCGCTCCAAATTGTTATTAACAATACTATCTAATTTGAGTCTTAAATTTAAATGAGGGTATTTCGAATCAAAGCCATCTATGGTACTGCCAAAATCTCCAGCGGTAAGTGAAATGTTTTCAATGGTGTAAGATTGCTCAGATCCAAAATAGGATTGGTGAAATTCAATCTGTTCTATAGGATCTTGTTTGACATTGTTAAATACCTTGATAGCCTTTAGAAATCTTGAATCCAAATCCTTTCGCTCCCCACCAGCTCCATTTATTGGAGCAATGGAATATTCGAATATGGCCTCTTGGACTTTTTGACCATTTTTTAAAATTTCAATTGAAGTTAGCAAAATATCGTCCACGCGGGTAACAGGCCCTTTTATTTCTGAGAAGTAGGAAGTCACATTGGCACTAACGTCCTGAGTTGCAAAAAATGCCTGGCTAAACGTTCTGAATGGATAATAATAATTATCACTATTGTAATTAAAAATGGCTTTATTACCATATAGGTCTAGTATCTCTGATAAGTGCCATTCGGACACAAAGTGATCTATGTTTCCGATGTCTATTCGTGTCACACCTCTTTCCTTAAAACTATACAGGGTACCATCCTCTGTTAAAACCTTAAATACCACATTGGAATATATACCAGAGCCGCTACCTTCATACCAAATTTTAATTGGTGTTTTCATTAGATGGTAGGCAAAGTTGTCAGTCTTGGTCAATACAAATGAACCGGAGCGGCCATCGAAATTATACATGAATGTGTCATGCATAAAATCATCATCCTTAACGTAGGTTGTTTTTGGAGGGAGATCGTAAAATGTTTCGTCACCATTAGTAATAAAGATGCAATTATGCTCTTTAGGTGTTCCCGGTAAATCCAAGGACTCCACAAATGGCCCAGAATTCCAAAAGCCTGCGATCACGATAGGATTATTTAAATGGCTTGGAAAATCCGGGTGTACTTTAGTTGTGTTCAAGAGCCCCTTATCCGAATCAAAATCATCTACCCCATTAACGACTCTGGTTATTGCACCACCGGCACTTAGGCTCCAGCCAAGCCCGATAGTACTGGCTTCCTCCCCCACCTGAATTCCACCGGTAGCATAATTTATAGCTATTGGGATACTGATAAGACCTTCGCTCATAGTATAAAAGGGAATATTAATATTGGTTGAACCACTATAATCACCGGCTGGTGTCAATGTGGACTTAAACAACGAAGATACATTGGGGTTAGAGGGTACAAATTGGTTCAATTCTGTTTGGGATTGACCCAAGGCTACAAAGCATAAGGCTATAAGTAAGGCTAAATTATGTCTCATAATATTGGTATTATTTGCAAAAGTTCTAAAGGCAAGGAATCTTTAAATTTTACCCTTCTCCAAAAGTTTTATCCGTTTTTCTTGTTGAATAATATACAGCGTCAATTCCTCAATTTTCTCCAACAGAAGTCGGTTCATATCACCCAGATCAATGCCATTGGCTTGTACTTCACCAGCAGAAGGGATATTTATAAGGTGACCTTTTTCACTAATATGCT
>CAZQXC010000140.1:0-6114 GCA_964597075.1 uncultured Roseivirgaceae bacterium
CCAATCCAATAATCAGCCTTATGCGCCTTTTCATAAACCGATTCAAAACTTAGCTCTAAAAATCCATGTGAGGGGTTGTCGGCCCATAAGTACTGCCCCCCGGCATCAGCAATGAGTTGAGCCGCAAAGTTTTTTCCTCCCGGCAAAAACCACGTATCGCCATAGACGACACCGCTCATTACGGTAGATTTGGATGGAATATTGGCTATGGACGCTTTTACATCCTCATAAGCTCTTTCAATTGCATTAAACACTGAGTCTGCCATTTCTTCCTTGTTGAAAAAAGCAGCCATAAACTTTATCCATTCTGCTCTACCTAATGGATGTTCTTCTAAGTATTCAGCATTAATAATAACCGGTATGCCCAGTTCTTCAATCTTTTTGAACTGGCCAAAATCCCCGGAAAGGTTGTAGGCCATTGCGATATCTGGTTTTAGTAAGGCAAGGCGTTCAATGTCCATACCCTTATCAATGCCTAATTCGGTTACGCGGCCTTGATCAATCAATGCTCTCATTTTATCCGAACTGATGTAATCTGTGGATGGGAATCCCACCAACGCCTCACTTTCATTGAGGTAGTCGAGCAATGGGATGTGGGTAGTGGAGGTGCAAACCAGACGCGAAACCGGCACAAAAATTATTTTGGTATCAGCATCATGAACGGGTACTTTATCTCCCTTATTTACCAATAAATACTTAAAGTTGATTTGGGCTCCAGGAAAAGGTCTGGTCACTTCTATTAGTTTGCTATGCTCCAGAGGAGTAATGGTAAACCCTTTTGCATACTTCAAATTTGTTTGTGGGCTTAAATTTCTTTCCGCGTTTGCATTTTCTTTTCTTGAAGTGCAGGATACGTGTAGAGATAAAAGCAGCAGGAAGGAAACAAAACACCTTTTCATGATTGCTTTTCTCTTCTTAGTGCATAAATGAATTCTTTTAATAAGGTTTGAGCTGCCTGTTGTGGTGTTATTTTTTTGGTTAAGACATCACTTTCCAAAGAGCTTTTCTTCTCCTGAAGAAATAACAATTTGTGAAATTCCATTTTGAAGAGTTGGTCAAAACATTCCTGCATCCATTCTACTTGCTGCTGCTGACGTCTTGTTTCAAAATATCCGCTATGCTTAAGGGTATACTGGAACTCCATGATGGTATCCCATAAGGCGCCAATACCGGCATTATGAATAGCTGAACAGGTTAGTACCTGCGGTGACCAACCGGAGTCCTCCGGACGCACTAAGTGGAGGGCATGCTGATATTCTGCTTGCGCTTCCGTGGCCTTCTTAATATTTTCACCATCAGCTTTGGTTATAGCTATGGTATCGGCCATTTCCATTATGCCTTTTTTTATACCCTGAAGTTCATCTCCGGCCCCTGCCAACATAAGCAATAGAAAGAAATCTACTGATTTTTTTACAGCTGTTTCGGCTTGCCCAACACCAACGGTCTCCACAATGATTACTTCGAATCCAGCCGCTTCACATAAGTGAATGGCTTCACGGGTTCTGTGCGTTACACCACCAACAGCTTCTCCTGATGAAGAAGGGCGTATGAAAGCCATGGGGTTTTTGGCGAGATCTTCCATGCGTGTTTTGTCTCCTAAAATACTACCCTTTGTCAGTGGACTGCTGGGGTCAACCGTGAGAATGGCTATTTTCTTTTTGTGCTGCGTAGTAATATGCTTGCCAAAAGCCTCAATAAAGGTGCTTTTGCCGACCCCGGGAACTCCGGTAATACCAACACGTATCGAATTTCCAGAATGGTGGAGCACGTGTTCCAGAAGCTTATCGGCCAACTCCCGATCAGCGGGTAATTCACTCTCCACGAGGGTAATTGCCTTAGCCAACACAACCCTGTTTCCTTGAAGTATTCCATTCGTGTATTCCTGAAGATTTAGCCGTGCTTTCAATCGGGTTTGTTTAGTAAAACGTACTTAAATTTCTAAATTTACTTATTACTTAAAGCAATCGCATGAGAAAATTCTTGCTGGATTCAATTTTCGCATCACTGTTTGTTTTTGCTTTATTATGGGGTTTAAGTGGTGTTTCTGATTTACAAATTTTTAGTGCCCTTGATCCCATTTCGCAAGCACTGGAAGATACAGAACTAACAGACTATACTTTCTCTAAATTACGTGTGGAAGATCCTCCGGTTGATACAAATATTGTTATTGTAAACATAGGCAATTTACCCCGTGAACTAATAGGTCGTCAAATTGAAATACTAAGCTCACTTGACCCTAAAGTAATTGCCCTCGATATAATTTTTGCGTGCGATGGCGGGTTACGCGATTCGATTAATTGCCCACAAGCGTATGATGTAGTAGGGAATACGGTTTTTGGGAATGCCGTTAAGAATACAAAAACCATGGTTATGGCACACAAGCTATGGCAAACAAAATATGTGAGGGAAAACCTAAACACTGATGCGTATGATTCTCTGGAACACACGGATGATGAACTGAGAATGGGTGCATATGAAGGCTTTGTAAATTTAGTTTCTGAAGCCTCGCATCAGGAGGATCTTAAAATATGCCGGGAATTTTATCCAACCAAGGAAGTAAACGGTGAAGAAGTATTGGCTTATTCTGTCATAACGGCTATGTTATATGATTCTGTGAAGACACGAAGGTTTCTGGAGAGGAAGAACGAAATAGAGGTTATAAACTACAGGGGTAATACTGTTGATTGGCATGGCGCCTCAACGTATCCCGGCCGTTACCTGGTATTGGATTGGGAGCAGGCATTGGACACCTCCACGTTTGTCGCCAGTATGATTAAAGATAAGATAGTTCTTATGGGGTTTTTAGGTTCTGATTTACGCGACACCTCATGGGACGACAAGTTCTTTACACCCCTGAATAATAAATTGGGAGGAAGAGCTCGGCCCGATATGTATGGGGTGGTTGTGCATGCCAATATCATCTCCATGATCTTGAATGAAGATTATGTGGAGGAATTAAAGGAATGGCATAAGTATGCTTTCGCAATACTGATATGCTATCTAAATGTGGCACTATTTTGGTACATATTTTTTAAACTTCCTATTTGGTTTGACACGCTGTCCATTACCCTGCAGTTAATCCAATTAGCGTTGTTTGCGTTATTAATACCTTATGTTTTTTACTGGTATCATTTGAAGCTGGATATAAACTTTGGTTTGGCCACACTTGCCCTGGCAGGCCCTAGTTTTGAGATTTATATAAGCGTTATAGTGGCTGGTTTGACCAAATTAAAGGAAAAGTGGCTTACCAGGAAGCAGAAAGAGATATTAACCCAATAGCATCGGATTATTTTATAATTTGCATATGTATAAACAACAAATAAACATCATGAAAAACAGAGGATTTGCAATCTTTTTCCTTTCCATTCTGACTGCATACGTTGCTTTTGGTCAGGACTACGCCTTTAAAGTAATGGCTAATAAGGGAACGAACGAGGTAAAATCAGGAGATTCGTGGCAGCCCATTAAGACCGGAGCCAGTCTTAAAACTGGCGATGAGTTGAAACTAGCCGATAATGGCTATTTAGGACTTGTGCATGCCAGCGGAAAGCCCATTGAAGTAAAGAAGGCCGGATCGTATAAAGTAACAGATTTGGCTGCTTCGGTAAAGGGTGGTTCAAGTGCCCTAAACAAATACACCGATTTTATTTTGAGCAGTAATGCTGAGGATAAGAAGAATAAACTGAGTGCAACAGGAGCGGTACACCGCGATGTTTCAGAAGCAAAAGCCATTAAATTGATGCTTCCTGAAAATCAACATTCGGGGGTATATAATAACGAGGCCGTAATAAGTTGGGATCCAAGTAAAGTAACCGGACCTTACATTGTAACACTCAGTAACATGTTTGAAGATCAGCTTGCTAAAATTGAAACAACTGAGACCAGCATAAAGATTGATTTGAATGATCCAAAGTTTGTTAATGAAACTGGAATTTTTGTTGATGTTCGTTCCAAGGCAGATCCTAGTCAGTCATCAAAAATGCACCTGATTAAAAAACTGTCTCCGGAAGCATATGCCAAGGTGCAAAAGTCGTTGAATGACATTATGGGCGAAGTGAGCGAACAGACAGCGTTGAATAAATTTATTCTGGCTGGTTTTTACGAAGAGAACGGGCTTTTCATTGATGCCATTGCGGCTTATGAAGATGTTATCAAATTGGCTCCTGATGTAACCTATTACCAGGAGGCTTATGATGAGTTTTTAGTTCGTCATGGCCTTAAAAAGCCTTAGAATTCCTTAATACATAAGATAAGCTGCCCCCATCTAAATGGGGCAGCTTTTTTTTTAATTGAACGAGTCACTTATTAGCTTTATCATCCATTAAGAGAAAAAACGACCATGAAATGCCCTTTAAATAAAAAGTGCACGGGCATTCCATCTGACATTAACCAAAAATAATTAACAGATGAAAACAATTCGCATAATCATCGCTCTCACGATGGTTCTATTCTCAACGACTTGTCCTGCTCAGCAATATGCATTTATGGTATTGTCGAGCAAAGGATTTACCGAGGTAAAATCGGGTGAACAATGGACCTCCATAAAAGTGGGGGCTCAATTGAAAACTACAGATGAAGTGAAAATTCCGGGTAATGGTTACCTCGGTCTTGTCCATGCCAGTGGTAAATCATTACAGATAAAAGAATCTGGAAATTACAAGGTGGTTGATCTGGCATCCAAAGTTGGAAAAGGTTCCAGCGCATTGAATAAATACACCGATTTTATTCTCAGCAGTGAGCAAGAAAAAAAGAATAAGCTTGCTGCCACCGGAGCGGTACATCGAAATGTTAAAAAGGATATTATGTTGGGGCTACCGTCTGATCCGGCTAAAGCAGAATTATTGGGCGATTATTTCTTATTAACGTGGACCACAGACGGATCGAGCTCATATAAAATAAGTTTAACGAATTTTCACGGAGATGAGCTGGCGAATTATGAGGCAGCGGGGAATAGCCAAATAATTGATTTGTCAAAGAGTTTTGAAAATACTCCACAACTTCTTGTTAAAGTAATTTCTTCAAATGAGAATACTTCTGATGATTATACTGTTAAAAGATTGACTGGTCATCGTAACAAGAAAATGAGTGAAGCTGTTGGTGAATTAGGGCTATCAACGGAGACAACAGGATTGGATAAATTTATATTGGCTTCATTTTTTGAGGACAACCTTATGTTAATTGATGCGCTAACGGCATACAAGGAAGCCGCTGAAATGGAACCGGATGTTTATCAGGAAGCATATGATCAATTTCTTGTTCGTTTCGGATTTAATCCTAACTAAATACCATTACAGATTTTCACCAGGGGCTTCTCTTAACACATGTTGGGGAAGCCTCTTCTGTTTTAGCTGGTTTGGCTGAACCGTATATTATCCTATTTTTGTGAACGTCAAAAATAACACAATCCATGAGCGTATTAGTGAATAAAAACTCCCGGGTAATAGTTCAGGGTTTTACGGGTTCTGAAGGTACCTTTCATGCCGGTCAAATGATTGAGTATGGAACGAATGTAGTGGGCGGAGTTACCCCGGCAAAGGGTGGTACGGAGCACCTGGGACGCCCGGTTTTTAATACCGTTCAGGAGGCAGTTCAAAAAACTGGTGCTGATGTATCTATCATTTTTGTTCCTCCAGCCTTTGCGGCTGATGCTATAATGGAAGCAGCCGATGCTGGAATAAAGGTGATCATCACAATCACTGAAGGAATACCGGTAAAAGATATGATGATTGCTAAACAGTATATCAAGAACAAAGATATTGTTTTGGTTGGACCAAACTGCCCGGGAGTAATTACCCCAGGCGAAGCAAAGGTTGGTATTATGCCAGGCTTTGTGTTTAAGAAAGGTCGCGTGGGTGTCGTGTCGAAGTCGGGAACATTAACGTATGAAGCAGCCGATCAAATTGTAAAAGCAGGTTTGGGTGTTTCGACAGCTATTGGTATTGGTGGGGACCCGATTATCGGAACACCAACAAAAGAAGCTGTTGAGTTATTAATGAATGATCCGGAGACTGATGCGATCGTAATGATCGGAGAAATTGGCGGAAACTATGAACCGGTTGCTGCACGGTGGATTAAAGAAGGGGGTAATAAAAAACCTGTAGTTGGATTTATAGC
>CAZQXC010000141.1:0-6060 GCA_964597075.1 uncultured Roseivirgaceae bacterium
GTAGAAGAATGATCTATTTTGGTTTGCTTTAAAGGCTAACATTTCAAAGAAATGTAACGATAAAAGAAAGGCTTAATAAGCCAAATGAAATTTCACTTCACCTCCATTCGGATTAAAATGGAAGGGGTTGTATCAGAAATATAAATTTAAATCTTCATTTCTTGATTGAATTCAATACGCCCTGTCAACCGTGCCGGATCCATAAACTTTTTTGGTGGCATTTTTCGTATTGCCTTTGTGTTTTACCGAACCACTGCCTACCACAGTTGCGTTAATGGTGTCCGTTACATTCAGTTCGGCCAAACCGGATCCACTCACTTTAATGGTGGCCTTTTCCAGAGGGCAGTTAAAAGCATTAATGGCTCCACCTCCACTGACTACACCTTCCAGGCTGGAAGCGTAACCTTTGATGGCCATTTTTCCTGAACCACTTACTTCGGCTTTCAATACATCACCTTTTATATCGAGGTCCATGCTGCCGTTGCCGCCAATAGAGAGACTAAGGCTGCTGGAGGCCAGAGAGTTTTCGGAAATAATTTTACCACCACCGTTTACCTGAAGCTCGCCTACGTTTTTAACGCTCACATACAGTTTCATGGTTGGGTTTACTTTAATATCATCAATTTTGGCCCATACACTTTTATTGGCATTTTCAGGTTTACGCTCAACATTAACCATCAACACGCCATTTTCTACTGAAATATTCGTGAGTTCGTAAATCTCCGTCAGAGCTTCCACGTTAACATCTTGCTTGTTGGTTTGTTTCAGGTAAACGGTGTAGTTGGAGTTATTGTAAATGGCTTTGAACTCAGGAAGTTCCAGCGGTTTTTTGGTTACCTGCGCCAATGCACAGAAACTAAACAATAAGGTTAAAGAGAATGTAAACAGCGTTTTCATAGAAGGGATTTTGTGGTTTACTAATTTATTCAAGTTCTTTGTTATAGCCACCAAGCACTAAAAAGCAGTAAGACAATCGCTTGAAATTAAGCGTTTATTTGCTGGTAACGAAGTTGTTCAACGATGAAATCGGATGGTTATCAGCGTTTTTTGCGAAATATCGCCTGAAAAACCAGTATAAATATTATCCCCCCGATGCAGAGCACCAGAAGCACCTCTGGGGTTATTTGTTTTACCGCGTGCATTTTAATACGTATGATTTAACACAATATCAGGCTACAGCCTGATTCTGCATTGCAATTTAATATCATTTCGGACATTGCCATCAATGGTATCAGCTCCACTGCCAATTACTTCAAGGTCGGTAAAGCGTGTTTGCGCGAAGCGCAGCCAGCAGGTTAATCGTTTGGTTAAATCATATTGTAGCAAAATGTAGTTACGCACACCAGAGCCGGAAAGTGCCGGCATGGAATAGGCCAGCCAAACATCGCGCTCATACACATACTGTCGATTGTCGTAATCTTCCGTGTCAAATAGGGCATAGCGGGCCGTAAGGGAAAGTTTTCCAAGTTTAACGCTAATGTCTTGTAAAATAATCATACCACGGGTAGTGTTGTCAGCGATGGAATAGGTGCTGAATTGTGCCCGGGTTTTCATACTCACGGTTTGACTAACACTGTAATCGGCATTTAACCAGTAATTTCGTTTAATACCATTGTCGGTCAGGTATAGATTATTTTCACTGTTGGGTATGTTTCGTGCTTTTGATTCTTCACGTAGCTGGGCGAACAATAGGATGTTACGTGTGGGTTGGTAGTTGAAACGCAAGAGAAATTCGTGGCCGTCAGAAGGGGAGTAGCTACGGTAGCGCAGCCAGGGAAAGCGGAACAAGTCCATGTAACCCGCGAAACTGTATTTTCTGTTCCACCGATAGCGCCAGCCCCAATACATACCGCGCTCGTTCTGGGGTTGTGAACTTTCAGCAAATGGGTTGGAATACAGGCTGTAAAAATTGCGTTGGTAATTTCGGTAGTGAAAGGATACATCGAGATGTGGGGTAACACTACCCATTAATCCGGTTGTAATACCCAGCCCTCCTTCAATAGTATTCCCTAGTTCACCAAAAAAGGTAAAGTTATTGAAGGTGTAATTTATGAAGGCACCCATGTTTTGGAGTGTTACTCCGGAAAAGGTGAATTGGTTGTAAGGTTGTGAGGTTCGGTTAATGGGAAGGTTGTATGTTAGTTGGTGGTAGATAAATCCTGCATCCAGATTTCTCTTTTGGTAGTTGAGTATAAATCCATATTGCTGTTCATTCAGTGTCTTTCTCCTGCTAAGCTCGGAAAAATTTCTATGCAAACCGGTGGTCTGAAAAGCAGAAGCAAATGATTCTTCGGTCGTATCTCCTGCTACAGTAGCATCGCGCCACGTGTTAGAATAAAATCCGGAAAGGAATATGTTCTTTTGTACTTCATACGTTATCGCTACGCCTCGCAGATAACCGGTTTCGTTTAGGGAGGTGTAGGGTAAAAAGCCGAGATTGCTTCTGCGTATGGTAGTAATCGTTTCGGCTCCCTTGCCAAAGCCAAAGTTGCCACCCAGCAAGAGTCCCTGGGCGAATTGCGATTGATAATCGCCAATGATCAGATTTTTGATCTTTCCCTTGTTCATAATTTGTGCATGGAAGGAATTGTAATCAAACCCATATTGCCTACGCGATGGATTCCATGTTATTTGTTCCCCGGCATCTTTCTCTACGGTAAAACCAATACTGTAATCACCCGGTAGGCTGGATCGAAAACGTGCATAGAGTTTATTTTCATCTCCAAGAAATTGTTGACTTTGGCTAGCCATATTCGTAAAACCTTGTTTTGTTTGGAGCGTACGCTCATACCGCATGATAAAATAGTTATTTCCTTCCTTAAGCATGTTTTGCCAGAAGGATGCCGTTAGGCTGGATGCCGGATCGTCTACCGTAAAGAATGGAACAATTTTGTAAATCGTTTGTAGGTCAAAGTCGGGAATGGCCTGAAGTTCATAGATGGAAAGTAGCTTTCCGTTTTCGGCTCGGTAGGTTAAAAAATTTTGCAACTGTTCTTCTGAAAGAAGATTCACGAAGCGTATTTCTTCAGCTGTTGCTTTATTTAGGTTCATAGGGTTGGCCAGCAACTGAACAAGGTTTTCATATAGATCTTCGTAGTTCAAATCCAGATCCTGAAAGCCAAAGAGCTCATCGGCTAAACGCTCAAGGTCAATTTCTTTTCGGGGATATTCTTGTGCGCAGACAAGCATTGGTAGCCATAGTAATATGAGACATAAACCCTTCATTTTTCAGCGAAGATGTAATTCACGGATGCCTGGTGACTTACACTTAGATTCGTGCTGTGTTGCAAAGCGTAGTCGATATTAAATTTACTGGTTTTGAAACCCAATCCAAAAAAGGCTGCGTTGGGTTGAAGGTTAAACCCTGTACGGGCACAGAATTTCTTATGAAACATATACTCTAAACCTGTTTTCCAGTTGGTAGCATAGTCTAAATCTTTTTCCAGTTCTGTAGCAATAATGATCTTGTCGGTAGGCTTAAAGCATAATCCCGCGGTGAGTAATGTTGGAACACGCTCTTCGTCAATCGACAGCTTTGGTTGATTGATGTTGGTGATGTAGGCACCCACGGCAAGTTTTGGTGTAAGTTCAGCGATGCCACCGAAATTGAAGGTGAATACACCTTTAGTGCCAAAGCCCTCTGCCCTGTATTGAATGAAGTTTAGTTTTATCCCTAATGCAGCCAGACCAAATTGACTGCTGTAACCGGCTGAAAGCAAACTTTCACTGTATAAATCATCACCAAATCGGAATACTCCGCCACCGAGCACACCAAATTTTACCGGCCACGAAAAGGCTGCTGCAGTTCTGTTAGCACCGGGTAACAGGGGCCGTAAGTCGTGGGCAAAAACCGCGGTGGGATGATCGGTTTTTGCTAAGCCGGCAACGTTGTTGAAAAGACCCCAGGCATCGAATAAGGAAGAAGAGCTATAGCCCATGCCGTTGGCGCGCGCTCCCATAAGGGTGGATACACTCTGGGCCCCAAGGGAGCTTGTGAGCAGGATAACGAAGAATGGTATTAGCCAATATTTCATATGCCTGTATTCGTTCATTAATTTAGCACTTCAGAATCAGTGTGGCAACTATGCGGAAATTATTAGTTTTTATCCTCGTGGGATTGTTAAAATCAGGCTATACGCAAGAGGTGGTTGATTACTATCCTTCCGGAGCTATACGGTCCACTGGATCAATGCGCAACGATGAAAAAGAAGGAAAGTGGCAATATTATTTTCCTGGAGGAAAGCTTAATGTGGTGGAAAATTTTGTGAGTGGAAAATTACACGGTGTGGTATTCTACTACTATCAAAATGGAAACCTGGAGGGTAAGGAATACTGGCAACATGGAATGTTACAGGATTCCGCCATTTACTTTCATGAAAATGGAATGCTTTATCGCAAGGGTATGTACAGAAATAGCTTATACGATGGCCGGTGGAGGTATTTTTACAAATCCGGGGTTCTTGAGCGAGAAATTAATTATGCAGATGGATTGCCAAACGGAGAGGTATTAAGTTATAATGAGCAGGGAATTTTACTTCAGCATGGATATTATAAGAATGGAGTGGAGAATGGAGAATGGAAATTTTATAGTGATGATGGCCGGTTGAGTTATTCAGGATATTATCTGGATGGCAAGCGCGTGGGGGAGTGGTTTAAGTATGTTAGAAGGAGTAAGCGGAGGAGGTGGAAGTATTAGTAGAAATCATATACCTGATTGGATTATCAATAGTAAATTGTAAATCAGGGACTTACTTAAGTGATGTTACTCAATAAATCAACATCATTCTGGTCGCTACGAATCGATATCTATTTCAGTGCTGAAAAGAAGGATTGCTTCGGTCGAACTCCCTAGCAATTACGTGGTGAATTACTGTGTTGCAAAACATCACTTACTCAACAAATTAGCAAACTATCTACTATACATTGAAACGATTCCGTACAATGTAGATACAATAATATTCTCATTTTTTAATTCTAGAATACCAATTCCTTGTGGTGGTCCGGTCTTAAATGATTTTTGCCACTGAACTGTACCAGCGTTACTTATTTTTGCAAGGTGTGCTGTGTATTCTGCTCCGATTTGCTCATTCAGAACCACTATTACCCCATTATCTATAGTTGGGGTAGGATTATTTGTAAATGAAATATTATTTGAGTTGATAAGTCTTGAGTCCAGATTTAGTTTCCAAGTAGATTGTAAGAGGGCAGAATTATCTATAAATGAATATTTCTCAATTACATTTTGATAGGAATTTGGTGTGGTATTAGAAATAAAAGTTTCTTTAATATTATTTTCACAAATAAAGTTTATTTGATAATAATTTTGAAAATACTTCTCCCATATCACCTCTCCACTATTTAGGTCAATCTTCCAGCCAATCAACGGATATAAACTTCCACCTGCAGCATAGAAGTACTCATCATAAACTTCCGTTGTGTATGCAATACGCTTATTTCCACTTTCATCTAATATCGTCTTCCAGTCTAGTTGACCAGAAAAATTATAGTGTGCGATAAAAGTGGGATCTTTAGAAGCCAAGTTTCTCTCATATACGAGTATTCCATCATGAGTCAATTCTATTCCTAAGGGAATAGAAATATTTAGTGTGTTTAGCGAGTATGAATTTATAATTTGAATATTTTTATTTTGATATGACGAGACTACATAAGTATATTCTGCTTGACCTGAATCTGTGAATGTAATTTCGACCATTCCAATCAATACGGTACCATCCTTACGTTTTCGCATATGGCTGATATAAAAATCATCTATCTCAGTGTGACTAAGATAATTCCCCTTAAAATCAATCTCTACTAATTGATTCTGCCCGTCTGCTGTATATACCGCCAGTAGTATTTTTTCCTCTAACTCTAAAGAAAGAAAGTAAGCTCCATTACCAGAGAAAGTTTTCTGTAATGGAACACTTAGGTCAATAGTCCATTGATGTGAATAATAGGGAACTTCATTGTTATCTGAACAGCTTATAGATATAGTCAATAGAAGGGAATAGGTAATAGACTTTAAATTCGGGAATTTCATCTTTTGAATTTTATTTTTTT
>CAZQXC010000142.1:0-5900 GCA_964597075.1 uncultured Roseivirgaceae bacterium
ACTTGTAAATACAATGGGTTCACTTACTGAACCAATGGCATTGATTTTACCCGTAGCATTGATAAGCAGCCGCGCTAAGGTTTCTCCAGCCGGCAAACCTGTTGTTTTCGCATAAATGATTGTTCCGGCATTGATGTTAAGTACTCCACCATTCTCAATTGTTATTCTTCTATCGAGGTAGTAGGTATTTTGCTTCTCAAGTGTAACTGTGGTGGATATTACTCCATCCGTAGCTAGCGAAGACAAGTTAATGGTTGAACCTATAACGGTGACCGTAAAGGTACTTGATACAATTCTGTCTTTATTATCGGTTAATACAAAGTCTAATGGCACCGGTCCAAATGCAGCTGTGCCGGCTACCGTGTATTGATAGTCTAGTGTTTGTGTAGTTGCACCTGTTGTTACACCGGCTACCGGGGTTCCATTAACGGTAAGGGATTTAATGCCTGCCTGGGCTGTCAACGAAAGGCCGATGGTGACACTCGCATTTCGTTCAACGTTAGCGGCATTTGAACCTGAAAAATTTAATACGGGTGGTAAAGTTTCCGGCTCTTCATCATCGCCACAAGAAATTACCACGAAAGAAAGAAATGCGATAAGGCATAAACTCAGTATTACTTTTAGCTTATTCATAGGTGTAGTTGTTTAATTAATAGGACGTTATTTAGTCTCTTCTCCCTTACTCGGGCGAGAATTTTGGAAGTAAAAAAAGGCTATAGTCTCCGTTTATACTGTTATTTCGACCACCAAGCGGACCACTGGTAATAATTAAATTGAGCTGCAAACCCTGTCCTTGAGGGTTAAGGTTTATGGTGACGTCTACTCCTGATATATTGAGTTGAGTAAAGTTTTGATTACTGAAAGACCACGTGCCGCTATTTTCAAAGATATCTCCGCCATTTATTGCTGTCCATGTTCCGTTATTTATGAACGTTAGTTCTGTGCTTGTGTAACCAAAATCGGTTATGTTCTGACCATCCAAGGTAACCGAACCGGTGACCCATGTTTTACATAGTAATATGGTAGCCTTTTCTTCAGCAGTTAATGGATCAGCCTCATCGCTGCAAGACGTTAGTTTTACGAGGCATAGTATTACAATTATGAGCACTTTGATTTTCATTGTTTGATCATTTTTTGAGTCGCCATAATCCGTCCATTTTTGAGATACTGAATAATATTAATGCCGAAAGGAAGTTCTACGGTTTCTAACAGATGAATGCCGGTTGATATGCTTTTGGTAATCAACACTTGTCCATTTACCCCTGTGATAATTACCTGATCTGCTTTTCCTTCTGTATTTGGAATGTAAATGAAATCGCGAACTGGGTTAGGGAAAAACCGATAGATTGATTCGATTGGCTTTTCAAGATGCGTAATGATAAAACTACTTTTGAAATTCTGTATTGATATTTGCAATTCCTGATAAAGTGAAGCTGTCGATTCACGATTTTCTGCAGGATTTTCTGCAACTATTCGGGCTGCAGCAATGGCACTTTGCAGATTAGCAAAGGCAGTTGGATTACTTTCAATAACCGCGTTGTTCTCGTAATCTAAAATCAATGCCTCTGCTTCCTTAATTAGCTCGACCAGATTCCATGTAATTTCATAATTCTGAAACCAACGTAAATCCCCCAAAGGCTCACCGGTATTGGAGCCTGTGTAAGAAGCGCTTGCGTTTCCGTATGTAAAATTGTGATAGGCAAGCGCATTTAACTCCCACGGATTATTATTAATGGCGTTACTCCAATCCCAATCCGAAACAGATGATCCTGTGCCAATTTCAGAGTCCAGAATGATCTGCACAGGTGGCACCGGGCCATTTTGAAAACTCAGTTCTTCCTCCAATAACCCTACTGCATTAGTTAGGTGAATTTGGTTGGCAGGCGAAACAAAAGGCGGCTTTAATCTAGAAGTTGTTTGTTGCGTACTAATAAAATCCCACGTATCAGTTATTTCTTTTTCGTAATAAATGTTATTGAAATCAAAATTAATAACTGGAGTGCCCCCAAAGGCACTGAATTCCAATGCCACTATTTCGGAAGTTGGACTATTTCCGATGTAACGTGAATTAACAATAAGATTATTGTTCATGTAAAACTCACGGACGGGGCCAACTTGTGCAAAACGTTGACCACCATTTACAAAAGTGTTTTGATTTAGGCGCACATAGTTTATTTCTGCTCCGCCATCGCGTATCACTCTGGAGGTTACATTATACCAGGTATTGTTTTCCACTACAATAGAATCAACTTGATTGCCCCGGTCATCAATTACACGCCCGTTGTCCGGATTACTGGGCCTACCCATACGACTGACAGTGCAATTGCGCATGTAGATTTTACTGTCGGCAGAATTTAATCGAATAAATGTTTGTCCTGAACCATCGAAAAGGCAATCGTTAAATTCAAGTCTTACGTTTGGGGCATCAACGGATACAATTCGGGCTAGATAGGTATTGAATTCATTTATGTTGGTCAAATAAATTGATTTCATCGAAAGGTTATTGAATACCTTAATGCTTTCATCAACTTGTACGGCACCGCTTAAAAAGCCCATCAACAAGTATGGTCTTGGGCCAGCGGCATCTTCAGCTTCAAGAAAAAGGTTGAAACCGCTAGCTAGTATCGTTCCGCTTAGCACGTAAACGCCCCCTCTTTTCAAAATATAAATGGTGTTTGGATCTCTGCGTTGTCCATTGGCTGTTGTATCATTTCGGATGGCTTCGTTTAAGGTTCCAAAGCCTTCCGGTACGCGCACCCTTCGCTGTTGCCCATTCACTTTGGCTGAGAAGTTCATCAGGATGACGATGAATAATATTATTGTTAATCTCATACTCATTTACAATCTAAACTGAAGTCCTAAATCTGCTGTAAATCCATAATATACTTCGCTAGTGGGGCGAGAAGTGTCTCCTAAAAAGGACAACTCTGCAGCATTAGTAAAATTATTCCAGTTAAAATACAACCGTAGTTTTTTTGTAATTTTTTGACGTAACGCTAAATCGAAACGCGTGTTACCTCCCGTGTAAGAATCCAACGCTGGCACTGGCCCAATTTCGCTAGATGTATCGCCTTGGTAAACCATCGAAACACGGCCACTAAATCCACCTATCTCATAGCCAATAGAGATATTACTAATGAAATTTGCTTGTCTGGGTGCACGGCCCGTTCGGAATTCATCTAGTAAGATAGATGGTGTAAAAGGCGGTTCTGATGAGCGTAATGGTGCTGGTATAAAGGGATAAAATGTTTCGGAATCAAGAATTGTCGCGTTAGCGGATAGAATTATCCCGCTAAATGGTTTTGGAAGAAATCGAAGATTAGCCTGTAAATCGAATTCCATTCCTATTATAGTTGTTGGTTGGCTGGAGTTATCTGGTGATGAAATCTCATACCCTACATACTGATCATCAGGAGGGAGAATACGAGTGTAGACGCGTTCATAGTCAATGTTTCGAAGTTGCTTGTAGAACCCACTAAATGATATTAAACCGTACTTGTTGTAAAAGGAAATTGTCAGGTCGTAATTCCATGAAGTGGTATGTAAAAGATTTGGATCTGCTTGCCGGATAGTTTGTTCATTATCATTAATTCTACGGTATGGGATGAGGTTGGTGAAGTCTGGCCGAGATAATGTTCGTGTTACGGCAGCGCGGATATCCGACCATGAGTTTACCTTGTAGCGTAAGTTTACCATAGGCAAAAGTTCAGTGTATGTTCGACCGCCCAAACTATCAATAGTTAACTGTTCGAAAGCACCACCATCATCATAATCGATACCTGAAATCATATAATTACCCCGGTAGGTTGTTTTTGTTTGTTCAACCCTAACACCAGCAAGAATCAAAAACTTTGGAGAAAAATTATGTTCAGCTAATACATAGCCAGAATAAACCGTTTCAGTGGAAGTATAATCATCAATATCAGCTAGATAATCTCTTGACAAATAGTTTAAGCTGGCCATGTTTCTTATCAGTCCGCTAGTTAAGCTTCTGTTTAAACCCGGTCCATTAATTTCTCCTGCACCAGGCCCCATAAAAAATTGGCCATTCAGAAAATTATCAGCTGTAAATCCACTTAAAAAATTTGAAATGGCAATACCACCATTGCTTGGTACCCGTTGAAAAAGGCCAGGAAAGTCATTAATGAAAAATGCAAGCTCTTGTGAAAGCGGTGAAAAGTAATTGCCAACGTTGCTGTTTCTTTCTCTTGAGCGTTGGTTATCGCGCACTTTTAGTCCGGTTTTAAAGAAGCCTGAACCGAATGTTGAGGTATATGGAATTTTTAAATCAACCTGGGCTGTAATGATTTGATCATCTGTTTTATCCGAATCTAAAAATACCTGATTTAGAAAGGTTTCGTCTATATTATTCCGGGCAACTTTAGGTATGGAATCAAGTGGTTGACCAGTCAAGTCGACACCCGTGGAATTGTAGGCTGAAGTTTCGCGGTATCGTGATGTATAATTGTCAGGATTATCCTGAACACTTTTTGAATAGGAACCCGTCCATGTTAGCTCTAGTTTTTCAAATAGTTTATGGTTACCCGAAAGTGATGTTGTAAATAATCCTACGCCAATAGTGCGGTCGCGGATTTCATATTCTTGGCGTTGCTCCCCCCAACGATAGCGCCTTCTTCTGCGTACCTCATCGCGATCCGTGTAACTAAATACATTATCCCAAATAATTGAGTGACGAGGATTTATTGCATAATCTGCCGTCAGGCTCGTACCATAGCGTTTTCGGGTTTCAACAATGTCTACCAAGTCCAATTCGCTTGGACTTATTAGCGATTGGCCAAAAACATTTTCACCTAAAAATAAATACGAGCCGCGTAGCTGGTCTGAACTTCTGTTAACTTGTTGAAGGTTTCCGGTTGCGTACAGCCCTAATTTGTTTTTTGCAAAGCGTCTTCCGTAGCTTAAATCCATTTTATATTGTCCAAACTCTTTCATTATTCCGTTGTAACCGGTTTGCGCATTAATCATTAGCTCTGGCTCTTCAGTTGCTTTTCGAAAAAGAAAATTTACAGTGCCACCAATGGCATCACCATCCTGATCTGGACGTGCAGATTTATACACTTCAATACCTGAAAGCATGGAAGGGGAGATCATACTCAAATCGACAGATCTATCATTGGTATCTGTAGAGGGAATTCGTTGTCCGTTGATCGTTACGTTATTGAATCGTGGAGACAAACCACGAACAACAACTTTCTGGCCTTCACCGGCATCACGCTGAATGTAAATGCCGGAAATACGGCCTACGGTTTCTGCCGCATTTTGATCAGGTAACTCGCGTATTTTGTCTCTTGAAACAACGTTCATTATTGTGCTGGAATTAATTTGTTGATTGATAGCTCCAGCCTGACCCAATGCTTGAGCGGTAACAACAATTTCATTCATTACCTGCGCATCCAACTCCATTGAAATATTCAATGGAGTTAGTTCACCTGCCGAAATGGTGGCCTCAAGTTGCTGGGACTTGTATCCTATAAACCTTATCTCAAAGATTTTTTTTCCAGGAGAAATGCCCACCAATTTAAAATTACCATTTGCGTCAGTAATATCACCAGTTGAAGTACCTGAAAGGGCGATTGTTGCACCAATTAGAGGTTCGCGCGAACTTTTATCTGTTATTTTCCCCAATATTCCTCCTGAGCTTTGGGCTACTGTTTCAACTAGAAGTAAACACGATAATGCAGTTAGTAGGAGTCTTCTCATGCAGTCAGAGGGCTGAGGTTTTTAACTTAGTGATTGTTTTTTGGTACAACTTATCAATGTTCAGTCTTGATGTAAAGTGCAGCGTGATGCATCCATTTACTGTTGTAAGATCTGAACGTAATGCAGGGTATTTTTGAAACAGTTGTTCTACAATCTCCTGTTCTTCTACAGTGCATGAA
>CAZQXC010000143.1:0-5860 GCA_964597075.1 uncultured Roseivirgaceae bacterium
GCAGGGTTGGAAGAAATAGTCATTAGTCATTTGTCATTTGTCAAAAGAAATGTCCAGAAAAAAGAAATTTCCGCGTGAGTCGTTTGTGAGCATGACGGAGTTGGTGCTTCCCAACGATACCAATACCTTAAATAATTTAATGGGAGGAAGACTCATGCACTGGATGGACATTGTATCGGCCATTGCTGCACAGAAGCATTCCAATCGTATCGTGGTAACAGCTTCTGTTGATAATATATCTTTCAAACACCCTATTTTACTCGGTAATGTTGTTACACTCAAAGCCAACGTTACCCGGGCGTTTAATTCTTCCATGGAAGTACGCATTGATGTAGACGCAGAGGATATTCCATCGGGTAAAAAAATGGAGAGTAATAGCGCCTATTTCACATTCGTTGCTGTGGATCAAAGCGGTCGCCCGATTGATGTTCCGGAAATAGAACCTGAAACAGAAACAGATAAGGAATTTTATAACGGAGCTCTACGCAGGAGACAGTTACGTCTTATCCTGGCGGGCCGCATGAAGCCACAAGACGCTCACGAATTAAAATCGATATTTGATATCAAGTAATGAGTCTGCAGCGAGAAATACTTGAGCAAACCTTCACAGAGGACTTATATAGTATACCCGGCAAAGTACTGGTGCTGCTGCCCCATTCATGGTCATCACTAAGTTCGAATGAAATTGAGTTGCTAACCAAAATTCTTGGTTCTGTGAAACTAAAAATCGCACACGTGCAGATACTCGCCAAAGAGACCTCTGATCTTACTGATTTGAATGTTTATAATCCACGAATGATTTTATCATTTGGCTGCAAAATCAAGCAGGTCAAAACGCCTTACCAGGTAACTGACTGGAATGGTGTCAATGTTATAGAAGCTGACGCATTGCTTGCCCTTGATGAGCCTAAAAAGAAACAACTTTGGGTGGCCCTGCAAGAGACACTTAAACTCTCGTAACTACGCCTACAGGAATGGCAAATTCTGTTAATTCTGATCGTTTTTGCAGGTTTTACCAGTTATTCTATCTTTGCGCTGCTTTTTAAGGCAGATTGTCGAAATAAGCCTGAATGAATGCTCAAAAGGCATACTAAATTCAGAAGAAAATACCGTAAGAAATAATAACTGAATCGATAACCTTAATTCGTAACATGGAAAATTTACTCTATTACCTTCCGCTATTTGGTGTGTTGGGGATCATTTTTGTTTTGTGGAAAAGCGCCTGGGTTAATAAACAGGATGCCGGCACGGATAAAATGAAAAAAATTGCGGGCCACATTGCCGAAGGCGCCATGGCTTTTTTAAAAGCGGAATATAAAGTGTTGGCCATATTTGTAGTATGCGTGGCCATCCTGCTTGGGGTTACAGCAAGCGCTGAAACGTCATCTCCCCTCGTGGCAGTCTCTTTCATATTGGGTGCTTTCTGTTCGGCATTAGCCGGCTATATCGGAATGCGTGTAGCAACAAAAGCAAATGTGCGTACAACTAATGCGGCACGCACCAGCTTGGGAAGAGCACTCGAAGTTGCTTTCGCTGGTGGATCTGTAATGGGTATGGGCGTTGTTGGTTTAGGTGTTTTAGGATTAAGCACGTTATTCATTATCTATTCCAACATGTTTGGCATTGACACCCAGGCAAATTTAACCCAGGTTATTACTATCATCACAGGTTTTTCATTCGGTGCCTCTTCCATTGCACTCTTTGCGCGTGTAGGTGGTGGTATTTACACAAAAGCTGCCGATGTAGGCGCTGACCTTGTGGGTAAAGTTGAAGCCGGTATTCCGGAAGACCACCCGCTAAACCCTGCTACTATTGCCGATAACGTGGGTGATAACGTAGGGGATGTTGCCGGTATGGGTGCTGACCTTTTTGAATCCTATGTGGGTTCCATTGTGGGTACCATGGTACTCGGTGCTGCCTTTATGGTACCGGGCTTTGTTGATAATTTCAATGGTCTTTCGCCAGTACTGCTTCCTCTAGTATTGGCTGGTGTTGGTATTGTCATGTCTTTTCTTGGAACATTCTTCGTGCGCGTAAAAGAAGGTGGCGATCCCCAAAGAGCCCTTAACATGGGCGAGTTTGTTTCATCAGGTTTAATGATTGCAGCATCTTATTTCATTATCACCTATATGCTACCCGCGCAGTGGTCATTTACCGATCCATTGTATACCGATGAAAACGGTAATAATGTAGTTCGTACCATGACGGCTTTGGGCGTATTCTGGGCTACTGTGATCGGTCTTATTGCCGGCTTGCTGGTTGGTTTGATTACTGAATATTATACCGGCATGGGCAAGAAACCTGTGCTATCAATTGTACGACAATCTTCTACGGGCGCAGCAACTAATATTATTGCTGGTCTTGGTGTAGGGATGATGTCGACTGCTATTCCTATCGTAATCATTGCCCTTTCCATTATAGGAGCTTTCCATTTCGGTGGACTTTATGGCATCGCTATCGCTGCCGTGGGTATGCTTTCCAACCTCGGGATTCAATTAGCCGTTGACGCTTACGGACCTATTTCTGATAATGCCGGTGGGATTGCTGAAATGTCTGAACTTCCAAAAGAAGTACGTTCACGTACCGATAAATTAGATGCCGTGGGTAACACTACTGCCGCGATCGGTAAGGGTTTTGCTATTGCTTCTGCTGCCCTTACAGCGCTTGCATTATTTGGAGCATTCATGACCACCGCTAAGCTTGGTTCGATTGATGTTTCTAAAGCCAACGTTATGGCCGGGTTGTTTATTGGTGGTATGCTACCGTTTGTATTTTCAGCCTTAGCCATGGGTGCCGTTGGTCGTGCTGCCATGTCGATGATTGAAGAAGTCAGAAGGCAGTTTACCTCTATTCCTCAACTGAAAGCGGCCCTGGAAGTGATGAAGCGAAACGGAGATAAATCTAAAGAAGAGTGGACGACCGAAGATCAAAAAACTTTCGATGAAGCCGATGGCAAAGCAGAGTATGGTAAGTGTGTTGAAATCTCTACAAAAGCTGCTATTCGTCAAATGGTGTTACCGGGCTTGATGGCTGTTATTGCTCCTGTACTTATCGCCTTCTTGCCTGGCTTTGGTGTAGAATCATTAGGGGGTATGTTGGCTGGTGTAACCGTTTCGGGTGTGTTGATGGCAATTTTCCAATCCAATGCTGGTGGTGCTTGGGACAACGCCAAGAAAAGTTTTGAAGAAGGTGTTGAAATAAACGGCCAGATGTTCTACAAAAAGTCTGAACCACACAAAGCCGCTGTTGTTGGTGATACCGTAGGTGATCCTTTTAAAGATACTTCTGGTCCTTCGCTGAACATCCTGTTAAAACTCATGTCTGTTGTCGCCCTTGTGATTGCCCCTGCCCTGGCTCCATCACCTTCGGCCGAAGCTACCCTAAAAGAAACCAAGCCTACAATGGAGGTCGTTAGTGTTACCCCCCTTGAAACTACAGAGACTATTAAGTAATTTTTAATTTCTATACTTTAAAACCCTGACGGTTCCGTCAGGGTTTTTTATTTTAGCACAAAAGACTCAAAACATATGAAAAAAGTGTTGTTGACAGCCTTAATCCTGGCAGTCGGAATTTCTTTATCTGCTCAAAATTCCATTCTTGGAAAATGGAAGTCAATTGATGATACAACCGGAGAGACAAAATCTGTTGTCGAAATCTATGAGCGCGGTGGGCTTGTTTTTGGAAAGATTCTTAAAATATTCCCTAAACCAGGCGATGATCAGGATCCCATTTGTGATAAATGTCCACAGGATGACGATCGGTATAAACAAAAGATTATCGGTATGGAGATTATCCAAAAAATGAAAAAAAGGGGTAATGAATACGCTGATGGTCATATTTTGGACCCTGAAGCCGGTCGCGTTTATCGTTGCAAACTTTGGTTGGAATCCAACGACCTGAAAGTCAGAGGATATTGGGGGCCGGTATGGCGCACCCAAACGTGGAAAAAGGTATCTTAACCACAAGAAAAACTCTTAATCGGTAAAACTTCACACCAACCTTGAAAAT
The DNA here is from genome assembly GCA_964597075.1 of uncultured Roseivirgaceae bacterium. Classification (GTDB taxonomy): domain Bacteria; phylum Bacteroidota; class Bacteroidia; order Cytophagales; family Cyclobacteriaceae; genus UBA2336. The sequence continues at coordinate 4,009 of CAZQXC010000143.1, forward strand.
AGGTTACCATATTTACGCCTAATGGTATACAGGTCGAGCTCAGTAATGGAAGAAAAGGAGATCTTTGAACGCATTTGTAAAGGCGATGAAAAGGCTCTGGAAACACTTTACAAGAAGTATTACAGGATGATGACCAAATTGGTTATCACCAATAGCGGAACTGAAGAGGAGGCCCGTGATGTTTACCAGGACGCCCTGGTCGTCTTCTGGCAAAAAGCGACCTCCGGAAAACTGGTAATGACCTCTAAAATCAGCACATATATTTACAGTATATGTCAAAATTTGTGGAGGAAGGAACTGGATCGGAAAAAGCGACTTTCCCGTGAGGAAAAAGATGTTTCCGTTACCATCGATACCGAGAGTGAAGAACGAAACAAAATAATCGCCCGTTGCATCGATCAATTGGGCGAAACCTGTAAAAAGGTTTTGATGTATTACTACTTTGAAGAAATGTCGATGCAGGATATCGCTGAGAAACTAGGGTTTGCCAACACCGATACCGCAAAGACAAAAAAGTATAAGTGTAAAAAGAAGCTTGATGAATTGGTGAAGGCTCAATACTCTGAGCAGGATTTTTTAGATTAAGAAGATGGCAATAGAAAAAGATTTAGACTTACTGGACGACTACCTATCCAATCGCCTGAGCGAACAAGATAAAGCATCGTTTGAACAAAAGCTGGAAGCAAATCCTGAACTAAAAAAGGAAATGCAACTTCAGCAACAATTGATTGAGGGCATTCAAAAACAACGAATGCTTGAGCTCAAAGCTTTGCTCAATAACATTCCGATTGCGCCTGGCTTTAGTGGACAAAATACCCTACTTACCAAGGTTGTATCATCGGTTATTGTGGCGGGATTAGTAACCACTGCCGTGTATTGGTATTATAATAATGAAGAACCTCCCACCACATTCGAAGCAATTAGTGAAGAGGTTGAATCAATTGCTGAAGAAATTGCTGCACCTGAGGAACCGAAAAATGATGAACCGTTGGTTCCAATAGAAGAAAAAACAAAAGAAGAGAAGTCTGTAAGTTCACCGGTCAACACACCTGCGCCTACCGCTGAAGTAACAAAACCTAAGCTGAATGTTTATACACCTGAATCGGATGACGAATCAGCTACCCTGCAGAAAGAACGCGACCAGGTAGCCTTTATTACCAAAGCCTTTGTCACTTCATCTGTGGAGGTTGAAGTTGAGCCTGGAGATAAAAAGTATAATAACCACTATATCTTCCGAGGCGGAAAACTTGTCCTTTATGGTTCTTTCGAAAATAACCTTTACGAGATATTGGAATTTATAGCCGAGAATAAGCGTACTGTTTTCCTGTTTCACAAAACGAGTTATTACCTACTCAATGAGCAAGTTGATGTCCCTACACCACTGGTTCCTATCAGGGATGCCAAGCTGATTAAAAAATTACAAGAGCAGCGAGCAGATTGATTTGAGGCGAGTTGAATAAAAAGCCTCTGGTAATTTCCAGAGGCTTTTTTATTTCCTAAATTTGACCGCCATGCAAAAGACGTATATCAAAAAGAAGTTGGGTAGTTACCCCTATGTGGGTGTGATTGCCAGCATTACGCTGGCTCTTTTTGTTACCGGCCTTTTTGGAATGCTCATGATTTACTCGCAAGAATTAGAGCGCCTAGTGAGGGAAAGCATTCGGGTGCAGATTTACCTGAAAAACGGACTAACAGAAACACAGCGCCTTCAGGTTGAAAAGAATATTGAAGCCCTGCCCTTTATTAGCAAAAAGGAAGCGATAACATACGTACCAAAAAGTGAAGCCGCTACGAAATTTATTGCCGAGACAGGTGAAGACTTCACAAAATTTCTGGGTGAGAATCCTTTACA
>CAZQXC010000144.1:0-5849 GCA_964597075.1 uncultured Roseivirgaceae bacterium
AAATTCCTGAACATGACGAACACCGGGATAAGCACCCGGATTAGTATACAGATCAATGTCGATAAACATGGGTGTTTCTTCCATCGAATTATTCATGGTGAACTTCGTGACCAGCAAATGACCACTGAAACTGTATATTTTACTTTTCACGGTATCTTGAAAACCCCGCATGATCAGAAAGGAAACGATGGCAGCACCCAACCCCACACCAATGCTCGCCACCGCCATTTTATAGATCGTGGCCGAGAAACCTTCTTCGGTTTGTCTGCTGATGCGCTTGGAAATGAAGTAAGAGAGGTTCAACTTTGATAAAACATTAAATCACGTGGGCAAGATAAAGTTTTTACTCTTTCTTTTTATAGCCATTCAATGCGGAAATAAATCGCAATTAACCTCTTCGCAGATTTCTGGAACACAATATAATCAGCCTGACAAAGCTGGTGTAATCACCGGGGCAGAACAATTGAACCTGCTCTTGCCAATTATCGGGTCACAACGGATAGGTATTGTAGTAAACCACACCTCGTTGGTTGGCAAAACCCACCTGGCCGATACACTTAAAAGACGAGGCGTAAACCTGATAAAAATTTTTGCGCCTGAACACGGTTTTCGGGGAACTGCCGATGCGGGGGAAGAAATTAAAGATGGTTTAGATACCAAAACGGGTTTGCCGGTGGTATCGTTGTATGGCAACAATAAAAAACCAACACCCGAACAGCTCCGTGATATCGATTTGATCATCTTCGACATTCAGGATGTAGGCGTCCGTTTCTATACTTATATCAGCACCCTTCATTATGTGATGGAAGTGTGTGCTGAAAGTAACAAGAAATTAATCGTGCTTGACCGACCCAACCCCAATGGGCATTATGTGGATGGGCCCATCATGGAAAAACAACACATGTCGTTTGTAGGGATGCATCCCCTTCCCATTGTGCATGGCCTTACCATTGGAGAACTGGCGAACATGATTAATGGTGAGGCCTGGCTTGGGGATAATAAGAAGTGTAACCTCGAAGTAATTACAGTGAAAAACTGGAAGCACAGCGAAGCGTATTCAGTGCCTGTAAAGCCATCACCCAACTTGCCAAACGATCAGGCTATCAAACTCTATCCATCGATATGTTTATTTGAAGGCACGGTTATTAGCTTAGGCAGGGGAACGCAGATGCCCTTCCAGGTTATTGGCCACCCCGATTTAAAAAATATGCCCTTTCAATTCACCCCGATAAGTATTGATGGTATGTCGAAAAATCCACCGTTGGAAAATAAACTATGTTACGGATTAGATCTTCGTGAAGTAAATGTAAAGCCTCAATTTGATTTGAGTTACCTGATCAGTTTTTACCGGGCCTTTCCGGATAAGGATAAATTTTTCAACAGCTATTTTGAAAAACTGGCTGGAACGGCAGCCCTCAGGAACCAGGTTAGGCAAGGCATGAGCGAAGATCAGATTCGGGAAAGCTGGAGAGAAGACCTGGAAAAGTATAACGTAATAAGGAAAAAGTATTTATTATATCCTTAACTGAAAGCCTCAAGTTCCAAGCTGCAAGCTTTTTTTATTCGAAGCTTAAAAGCTTGAGGCTTGCAGCTTGTAGCTATTTATGACCAAATCCGAAAAAGTAAAGGACATTCTAAAAATTCTGGATAAGCACTTTCCTGAAGTACCCGTACCGCTCGACCATAAAGATGCTTACACCTTATTAATATCGGTTTTGCTTTCTGCGCAGTGCACCGATGAACGCGTGAACAAAACCACACCGCATTTATTTAAGCTGGCGGATAATCCGTACGACATGATCAAACTTTCCGTGGAGGATATCCGAGAAATTATCAAGCCTTGCGGACTATCCCCAATGAAATCGAAAGGCATTTACGGACTTTCAAAAATTTTGGTGGAGAAATACAACGGTGAAGTTCCTGCTTCTTTTGAAGCCCTGGAAGAACTTCCGGCTGTTGGGCATAAAACGGCTTCGGTGGTAATGACACAATGGTTTGGCATTCCCGCCTTCCCGGTTGATACACACATTCACCGGTCAGCTTACCGATGGGGACTTTCCAATGGAAAAAATGTAGAACAGACCGAAAAAGATTTAAAGCGGTTAATCCCAGAGAAAAAATGGAATAAGGCACACCTGCAGATTATCTACTTCGGAAGAAAGTACTGTCCGGCACGTGGGCATAACTGGAAGGCATGTCCCATCTGCAAAAAATATATGCGAAAGGTTTTACGAGACTAAAAGCCATCATAACTGAAATTAGTTAAAGTAATTTTATCATTTTGCGATCTGGTTTCCAATCATTCATGAACAAATTAAGAATCATATTCATGGGCACCCCCGAATTTGCCGTGCCCAGTCTGGAAATACTGGTTGAACACAAATTCAATGTCGTTGCCGTAATTACCGCCCCTGATAAACCTCAGGGCCGCGGACAAAAACTTACTTTCTCGCCCATAAAAGAATGTGCGCTGAAACATGACATACCAGTGCTTCAACCCACAAACTTAAAATCACCAGCCTTTCTTGAAGAATTAAAAAGCTATCACTCCAACCTGCAGGTGGTGGTGGCCTTTCGGATGTTGCCCGAAGTAGTCTGGTCGATGCCTGAATTTGGAACATTCAATTTACATGCTTCCCTCCTTCCGCAATATCGTGGCGCAGCACCCATAAACTGGGCGATTATCAATGGTGAAAAAGAAACCGGTGTAACTACATTTTTCCTTAAACATGAAATCGATACCGGTAGCATCATCTTCCAGGAAAAAGAACCGATTTACGAATCGGACGATGTGGGATCGTTGTATGAAAGATTAATGAAAAGAGGAGCTGCCTTGGTACTGAGAACTGTACAGGCAATTGCTTCCGGAAATTATCCTTCGCAGCCACAATTTGAATCAGAATTAGAAGTAATCAAACACGCTCCAAAAATTTTTAAAGAAACCTGCCAGCTAAACTGGAACCAATCCGCTGAACATATTCACAATTTTATTCGTGGGTTAAGTCCTTACCCCGGAGCCTGGACACTTTTAAACAACAAAACGTTCAAGATTTTCAAAACTGAAGTTTTGCCCGATCAATTAAATAGTGAAGTGGGTCAGTTTAAGACGGACAATAAAACTTATCTTTACCTCCAGACTTCCCAAGGAAGCATTTCAGTTACTGAGCTTCAACCGGAAGGAAAAAAGCGAATGAGTATAGTGGAATTTTTCCGAGGTAATAAAATCTAAAATAAGGAAATCTCAATTCTAAAATCAACGAATGACCATCTCACTCATTGCCGCAATTACTGAAAACCGTGTCATCGGAAGAAACAATGATCTCCCCTGGCATCTGCCCGATGACATGAAGTATTTCATGCAAACCACCAAGGAGCACTATGTGATTATGGGGCGCAGGAATTACGACTCCATTCCTGAAAAGTTCAGGCCACTACCAAACCGGACTAATATTGTAGTAACCCGACAAAAAAACTTTAAGGCTGAAAACTGTAGTATAGTTCATTCCATTGAAGAAGGGTTACAGCTGGCCGTAAAAGCCGATCAGAAAGAAGTGTTCATTATAGGTGGAGCAGAAATTTACGCGAAAGGGCTTCCAAAGGCCAACCGGATGTATCTGACAGAAATACACGGTACACTAGAAGGTGATACCTACTTTCCGGAATTTGATAAAAACCAATGGAAGGAGGTTTCCAGAAAACATCATCCGACTGATGATCGTCATGTATTTGCTTTTGATTTTGTTGTTTACGAAAAACTATAACTTTCTCATCTATGGAATCACATAAAAGAATACTCGGCATTTTGTATATAATCTCAGGCATTCTGAAATTGTTTGCACTTGCATTGGTAGCAACCTTTCTTTCTACCTTGTTTCCTTACATCGCTCAGGAAGCAGGTCCCGATGGGGCGTGGGCCTTTGAATGGATTGGAAATTTTATTCCCGTGCTGTTATGGGGAATCATCATTCTGTTTGCTGTTCCGTCTGTTATTGGCGGCATTGCCATGCTTCAGCAAAAATCATGGGCCCTTACCTTATTGCTGATTTTGGGCTGCTTTAAACTATTCTCATTTCCTATTGGCACCGCACTTGGCGTTTACACAATATGGGTGTATGCCGAATCCAATAAGAAATAATCTCATCCACTATTTTTCTTTCATGACAAAACTTAAAAATAAAGTAATCTGGATAACTGGCGCTTCCTCCGGCATTGGCGAAGCCTTAACGTATGAACTCGCCAAACGTGGAAATAAACTCATTCTCTCTTCACGCAGAAAAGAAGAGCTGGAGCGGGTGAAAGGAAACTGTCCTCCACAAGCACAACCCGATATACGCGTACTTCCACTGGACTTGAGCGAATCCTCAACCTTACAATTATCAGCTGAAGCAGCCTTGCAGTTGTTCGGTCACGTTGATGTTTTACTGAACAACGGTGGCATCAGTCAACGTAGTTTGGCAAAGGATACCATACTTGATGTTGACCGCAAGGTTATGGAAGTGGATTACTTTGGTCAGATTGCCTTAACCAAATACCTGATCCCCCATTTCATTGAACGCAAGCAGGGTCATTATGTAACCATTACCAGCATCACGGGAAAAGTTGGTACCCCTTACCGGACCGGCTATTCTGCAGCCAAGCATGCGTTACATGGTTTCTTTGACGCGCTCCGCGCTGAGCTCTGGAATGAGAGTCCGAATATTTATGTAACACTGGTGTGCCCGGGTTGGATAAGGACAAATGTATCGATTAATGCCCTGGTGGGTGATGGATCCATAAACCAAAAGATGGACCCAACAACAGCAGCCGGTTTACCACCGGAGTTTTTGGCCGTGAAAATGGTTCGTGCTATCGAAAAAAAGAAAAATGAAGTGTACATCGCGGGAGCAAAGGAAACACTTGCGGTTTACCTCAAGCGACTTTTTCCTTCACTGTTAGCAAGGATTATTCGCAAGGCTCAGGTCAGATGATATGAATAGAATCAACTCAGCAGGAAAAACAACTATCCAGTGGAGCTGATCTTACACAGTATTCTGTTTATTGTCATTGGATTCATTGCCGGCTGTCTCAACACCATTGCTGGTGGCGGATCACTGATTACACTTCCTATTTTAATTTTTCTTGGGCTGCCGGGTTCCGTAGCCAATGCCACCAACCGCGTGGCCATACTTTCACAAAATATATTTGCTGTCACCGGGTTTAACAGCAAAGGGATAAAACTTCCACTACCCTATAGTTTGTATTTGGGTATCGCTTCCCTGGGTGGTGGATTTATAGGTGCTAAGCTGGCGGTGGACATTGATGACACCCTCTTCAACCGCATACTCGCCATTATTATGGTGCTGGTGGTGATTAGTATTGTTGCAGAACCGGGTACAAAAAAAAATAACCGGCCCGAGCGACTGAGAGTCACACATCAGATACTCGGCATTCTCGCCTTTTTTCTTTTGGGAATCTATGGGGGGTTCATTCAGGCCGGTATTGGTTTTCTGGTTATTGCCGTACTGACCAATATCAATCACCTGGGTTTGGTGAAAACGAACTACGTAAAAGTTTTTGCAGCCATTGTATACACAGGGGTATCCATTATCGTGTTTGCCGTAGAAGGAAAAATTGAATGGATTACCGGGCTCACCTTAGCCATTGGCCAGGGCTTTGGTGGTTGGTATGCCAGCCGCTGGAGTGTAGATAAAGGTGAGGTTTGGATTAAGCGGGTAATGGTTGTAACGGTTATCGGTCTGGCCATTAAACTTTGGTTTTTCTGATGGTTGACATTACCCTGCTTACAGACGCACGTTATGTGAATCCGGTAAACCCCGATTGGTACAAACAAAACATTCTGGATGACGACA
>CAZQXC010000145.1:0-2422 GCA_964597075.1 uncultured Roseivirgaceae bacterium
CACCTGAACGTGATTACAGGTGAGACCGGAGCCGGTAAATCCATTATGCTTGGTGCACTGGGATTATTGATGGGCAACCGAGCCGACACAAAAGTATTATGGGATGAAAACGAAAAATGTGTCACCGAAGGAGTCTTTGATATTGGTTCATATAAATTAAAGAATTTCTTCAAAGCCGAAGATCTGGATTATGATGATCAAACGGTGCTGCGAAGAGAAATTAGTCCTGGTGGAAAATCCCGAGCTTTTATAAACGACACACCCGTTACCGTTGAAGTTCTCAAAAAACTAGGCAGTCAGTTAATGGATGTTCATTCCCAGCACGAAACACTCCAATTGGGCACTCAAACATTTCAACTAAAATTAATTGATGCTTACGCAGATAACCGATCAGTGTTAGATACATACACCACTGCCTGGAGTAACTACCAATCTGCCAAAAAAGCATTCGATACGTTGAACAAACAAGCCGATGCCTTACGACAAGAAGCTGATTTTGTAAACTTTCAGTTAGATGAATTAGTGAAGGCAGACTTTGAAGCGGGGGAACAGGAAAAACTTGAATCGGAAGTTAAAATAATGGAGCATGCCGAGGATATAAAAAGCCGCTTCAATGCCACCCTCGATTTGCTTACGCGCTCTGAATATGCTTCACGCCAGGCACTGGCAGAAGCAAGAGGGCATCTTCAGGCCGTGGCCGGTTATTCGCAGGAGTATGAAAATTTATTGGCGCGACTGCAAAGTATAGTAATTGAATTAGACGATGTGGTTAAGGAGATTGAACATGCCGAAGCAAGCATTGATTTTGATCCCGAGCACGCCATCACCGTAAAGGAACGCATTGATATCCTGTATCGCTTACTTAAAAAACACAGAACAAATTCACTTGAAGATTTATTGACGCTTCAGGAAGAATTGCAACAAAAAGCCAACCTCACGTCAAACCTCGATGAAGCATTGGCTGAAGCAAAAACAGCATTCGATCAGTCAACCAAAAACCTGGAAACCACTGCGAACAAACTAAGTCAATCAAGGGTAAAAGTTTTTGAACCGCTGTGCAAAGAAATTACAGGCTTACTGAAAGAGCTGGGTATTCCACAAGCTGTTTTAAAAATTGAACACCAGCGAATAGCACCAACAGCAACCGGAACAGACAGCATAGAAATCCTGTTTAGTGCCAACAAAGGCATAGCGCCTCGTGCCTTAAACCAGGTTGCCTCCGGTGGAGAATTTTCACGTTTGATGTTTTGCATAAAATATGTGATGGCCGAGAAGACTGAAATGCCCACGCTGGTGCTGGATGAAATTGATAGTGGTATTTCCGGTGAAATTGCCATGAAGTTGGGCAAGCTTATGAAAAGCATGGCTAAGAACCATCAGCTTATTACCATCAGTCACTTGCCGCAAATTGCAGCCAAGGCCGATGTGCACTATTATGTCTATAAGGATAATGCTGAAGCAAAAACCATCAGCACAATTAAACAGTTGAGCGAAGCAGAACGCATAGAAGAAATTGCCAAGATGATTGGCGGGGATAAACCTTCAAAAGTGGCGGTAGAAAATGCAAAGGAGTTGTTAGTAGGGTGATATCTTTTTACAAAGTAAAATCATCATGCATCTATCAATATTCATTAGTAAAAATAAAATAGACTGATAGTCCATAAAGTGTCATGCCGGCCTTTGAGCCGGCATCTCTTTGAAAGTTCCGGGATCACGGGTCAAAGCCCGCGATGGCCAAAAATGCAGTGTGAGGTATGTTTACGGACCATCGATTCGAATAAACTTTACCATCGCGAGGCTTATTTAAAAATATGCTTTTCAACGCGTGATAATCTTTGTTCAAAATCACTGATTCGATCAATTTTTATAACAAGTTTTTCTATTGCATCTGCCAATTTTATGTTAGATAAACGCATTTCAGAAAGTTCAACATTAGTCCTCTCCTGGGTTTTTTGAACCGCTGAAACAGTCTTTCCAAACTTGTCCACAGTGGGTACCAGATCAGCCAATAAATCAGTTAGTTGATGCACTTTATCTTCTAATTTCATAGATATGGTATTTTCCCGAAGTTATGAAAAATGATTTGAAATCGAAATCCTACACCTCCCTGCTTTTATCACCCGTTAAAGTATTATTCTTCATTCAACCTCCGCTATTAAAATATCATTTCTAACTATGTAATATTTTCCTTTGTTTTCAACCTACCTGAAAACAGCTAACCTTCAAATCCAACAAAATTTAAAGCGTAGTAGTATAAAATGCGCGCCATTATTAGTACAATCTGTCATCACGTTAGTACAAAATTATAATTTTCAAATGTATGTTTTTTGAAATAGTTACCGTGCGCTACGATTATGGGTGAAGTAAGTTTGGTTAACTAAAAAAACTTACTTATGAAACAGTTTAAACTCCCCCCCCCCCC
>CAZQXC010000145.1:2432-5812 GCA_964597075.1 uncultured Roseivirgaceae bacterium
TAATAAGTTTGCTTTTGCTAGCTTCCGTAATGATAACCTGTACGGTTGAAGAGGAACAGAAAGTTGAACCTGTGAAACCCCCGGAAACCACCAATAAGAAAAACCCCTACTCGGTTGAAAACGTAACGCGGGCATTTGAAAACCTCGTTGCCAATTCCGGTGGGAGGATTAAAGTTGCCCCACCCTCTACTACGCACAACTACGTACAATTCCAACCTCAAAACCTTGATCAGGTTATGTTACTTCAGGATTTAGGCTACGACCTGTGGGACGAACCGCTTGACCAACATATTGAATACACAGGCGATTATTATCATCACCCCGGTTTGCCCGATTCCCTGAATTATTTTTATACCCTTATACCGGAAAACTATTCAATTACCCAAAACGTGCCCTTCACCATACTCTCACAGGTAATTTTATTTGATGACAACGCAGGAGACGAACAAGACATAGAAGATGATCCGTGGATACCCGAGCCTGATAATTGCCCTGATCCGTATAACCCTAATTGCCCATGTTATGAAGGACCTTGCGCCCGCACTTCCGGTAATGGATTGGTTGACGTACGGGAAGACCTGGTAAAGAAAACCACACAATATTTGTTAGAGGGTGGCGTTGACCTGACAGAACTCTATAACCAAATGATGATTTTGGCTGGCTACGAAGAAGACCTAAAAGAGAATGATCCATCAGGCCGTTCGCAGGGAATCCTTTGCTCACGCTACCATCCTGCAGGACGCATTATGGTTCGTGATAACTCCATTAACATTGACGTTCCTGTTAAAGCCACTTTTATCAAAGCAAGGCGGTTTTTTAAGTTGAGCAATACCTACACCGACCCCAACGGTTTTTTTAATATACCCAAAGGTTTTTGCACAAAAGCCCAGGTAATTGTGAAATTCAAAAACGGATGGGCAAAAGTGCGGGGCGTTAATGGTGGACTAAAAATATGGCAGTGGACCAAACCGGTTAAGGTAAAGCTGGGCTTGTATGAGCGCACAGCTATGGAAAATATTACCCATACATTTCAATATAATATCAATGCCGATACGCACCAAGCGATGGCATTTGTGGCAGCGCATGCTATTAACTCCGTGTTTGATATCAATCAATACTGCACCAATAATTCAATTAATACCATACCTCACAACATCAATTTATGGGTAACAACATCCAACTGGTTTAGCAGCAGTACAGCACCTATGCTGCATAAAGTACTGGAGCCTGCCCAAACACTGAGTTGGGTAAATACATTTTTAAATCCCGTAAGTCCAGTAACATTATGGCGCGCATTAAGAAGTGTTTTAATTCGTTATGCGCCAGATGTAGTAATAACCATTAGTAATAATAGCCAAAACGGACCTACGAGGAATGCAGAGAACATAAGCCGCATAGCCTTTCATGAACTCGGCCATGCCGTGCACTATAATAAGGTGGGCAGAAGTTATTGGTTAGATGTAATTGCACGATTTATCATTAATAAAAATGTTAACAACGGTTATGGAAACAGGAATTCAACCGGATCGGGCCTGGTAGCAGTGTTAGAAAGTTGGGGCTATTTTACCGGACCGACCTTTAACAGAATAAAGTACCTGGCATTTCCCCAAACGCAAGCAGTGTTAAACATAAGAGAAACAGATTTAAACAGGCTTGAGCGTCAGAGACGTGACGATACAATTCCATATGAATTCGATGGCTTAGAATCGAGGGGCTGGATCCCTTTCGGTTTTCTTCATGATTGTATAGATGTTGGCGAACCTGCAACAACCGGAATAAATGACCTGGTTTCCGGGTATACCATAAATGGTTTGTTCAGGGGCTATACCTCTTCTATAACCACCGTACAGGCATTACGGGCCAATATCCTTAGCCAAAACGGAAATTCGCAGGCAACCCAGGTAAACAACTTAGTTACAAGTTATGGCTGGTGATAATTTAAAAAAAGTACCGGGCTTATTAAGCCTGGTACTTTTACTCGCGTTAACGCTAACCGCATCGCGGTGCAATGATGAAAAGCAGTTTGCGTATCAGGATTTGATATTTGTTATACCTGCGCAGGTATTGCCCGATTACAGTGAAGTAACTATTGGAGATACCCTGTGGGTAACGGCAGCTATATCCGATTCCATATATGAGTTCAATACCAAAAAAAGGTATAAACTTCCGGATTTTGAGTTTGGTCAAAGTATAATAGTTAGAAAATTGATTGATAAAAACTTAACTCTTGCTGACCAGTTGGGTGCAGTCGCTGATTTCGATGTAATTGATGTGATGGGAGCAGAACCTTCTTTGTCATCTACTTTTGTGGGTTTTAAATTATTTTACGATGGCCTTACTGACACATACAATATAAAAATTGGGTTCAGCCCAAAACGTAGTGGGGTCTATTGTTTCAAGTTTCTTGGGCCAGATGTACATGATTTTTTTGACAAGTACGTCAATTTGGGAAGAGATAACAATGGCTTAGATATCAGGCCCGTTTATCGGGGTGTGTGGTATCCAATAAATTTGGATGGGAATAATAACCATGACCTTTTTGCGAACCATTGCCGAGCGTTATACAATGAAGTTCCCGATTCAATAGGGTATTACCTGGAATATAAAGGCACTTTTACATTCAGGGTTGTTGAGTGATTTTTAGGATGTTGTTTCACTTGAATAAGGTTAACACTTTGGTAACAAGTTATGGCTGGTAATTTTAAAGAAATAGTAACAGGCTCTATGAGCTTGTTACTACTTATACTATTAACGCTAACCGCATCGCGGTGCAATGATGAAAAGCAGTTTGCTTGGCGGGGGCAGGACCTGATATTTGTTTTACCAATGGATATATTGCCCGATAACAGCGAAGTGACTATTGGCGATACCTTGTGGGTTACAATAGCCATATCCGATTCCATATATGAGTTCAATACCAAGAAAAGGTATAAACTTCCAGATTTTCGTTTTGATGGGGCTGTTGTCGCAGTCATGAAATTGACTGATAAAAACTTATCATTTGCTGAACAGTTGGGTGGTGCCACTGATTTTAATTTAATTGATGAGAAGGGGGCAATACTTTCTTCGTCAGCGACTTTTGTGGGTTTTAAATTCATTTATGATGGCCTTACCGGTACCGATAATTTGAAAATTGGGTTTAGTCCAAAACGTAGTGGGGTATATGGTTTCAGGTTTCTTGTGCCAAATCCAAATGTATTTATGGACAATTATGTTGATTTAGGAAGGGACAGCAATGGCTTGGTTATCAGGCCCATTTATCAGGGTGTGTGGTATCCAATAAATTTGGATGGAAATAATAACTATAGCCTTTTTGCGGATAATTGTCGTGCGTTATACTATGAGGCTCCCGATTCAATAGGGTATTACCTGGAATATAA
>CAZQXC010000146.1:0-5807 GCA_964597075.1 uncultured Roseivirgaceae bacterium
GAAAAGGTGAAGATTGATCCGCTAACGTATAAAATCACCGATGGTAAGCTCTACTTATTTTACAATTTCTGGGGGAACAACACCCTGAAAGATTGGAATGAGAATGAAGCGAAATTGAGGGGTGCCGCAGATGCAAACTGGACTAAAATCATTCATTAGCCGCCTGTAAAAGACCTTATCCGATTGTTTGCCATGGCTCTAAAAATCCGGAAATCTTTAGCTTATATTTGTAGAATTCGACAAACCCCATGAGCCTAAAAAATGCCTGTTGTGATATCTTAGCACAGCTCACCCAATTGGTTGACCAACTTTCTGAACACGAATACTCCAACCCTATCGAATCACTGAGTAAATCTTCTATTGGCCAGCATGTTCGACACACGCTTGAATTTTTTATTTGTCTTGAGCAGGGCTTTGGAACGGGTACAATAAACTATGATAAACGCTCGCATGACAAACTGATTGAAACGGATAAGTTTCTTGCCCTATCAACCTTAAACAAGGTAAAAGAATTTGTGGCCAGCAACAATCTGGACAAAGCACTGACCCTTGAGGTTGGGTATGATCTTGACCAGGAAAGTTTTTTTGCTGTTGAAACCAATTATTTCCGTGAATTAATCTATAACATTGAGCATGCGGTGCATCATATGGCCATCATTAAAATTGGCGTTCGTGAAGCAGCACCTCATGTTAGCTTACCGTTTAATTTTGGAATCGCATCATCAACACTTCGGTACAAGCAAGAAAATCCTGAAGCCTTCCATCAGGAATAATTTTTGAAGTGAAGATATTCACCAACAATTTTTTTATTCGTCTGCGAAGTTGGGAGTACTGGCCTTTTATGGTTGTTCAGTTTCCATTTCTTATTTACTGGCTCTGGCTTTCGTTGCGATCCCGATCACTTCTATTTTTCTCAGCGTCAAATCCGAAGATAACATTAGGCGGTATGTTTGGCGAGTCAAAATATGAAGTTCTTATGCAGGTGCCCGATGACCTTTGGCCAAAGACAATTTTTGTAACTTTCCCAACCACCGTTGATCATGTGATGCAACAAGTAAAGCGTGAAGGATTAGATTTTCCGCTGATCTTCAAACCTGATTTTGGAGAACGGGGCTTTATGGTGGAACGCATTTTTTCTAAACAGGATATTGAGCGCTATCTGGCCAAAATCAAAAGCAATTTTCTGATCCAGGAACTTATTGATCTTCCGATGGAGTGTGGCATATTCTACACCAGATTTCCGAATGAAGAACACGGAAAGGTAACTTCGGTGGTTGTAAAGGAAATGCTTGATGTTGTGGGCGATGGCAGGTCAAAACTCAGGGAGCTTATTTTAGCCAAGAAACGGGCTAAGTTGCAGTGGGAGCGTTTGAAGGAGTTACATCATCAAAAGCTTGATGCAGTATTGGCATCTGGCGAGCGAATGGAATTAAATTCTATTGGCAATCATTGCCTGGGCACGAAGTTTCTCGATGGAAATCATCTCATTTCTGAGGAGCTGTCTCAATCGTTCGACCGAATCGCTAAAGCAATGGGTGAGTTTTACGTTGGCCGTTTCGATTTGAAATGCGCTTCGCTTGAAGACCTGATTAGTGGAAAGGTGAAAATTCTGGAAGTGAACGGGTGTGGGGCTGAGCCCGGGCATATCTATCAACCTGGATTTTCCTTATGGAAGGCTTATGGAGTTTTGTTTAAGCACTGGAAAAACCTTTATCGCATTAGTTTTCAAAATCACAAACGAGGAGTGCGGTTTACTTCGTTAACGGAGGGCTTAAAAATCTTTAAAGCATACAGATCCGCTATGCGATTACCTTCAGAGACAACCCGATAAGATTGAGGGCTCAACAAAAAACCCCAATCGTTTAGGATTGGGGTTTTCTCTTAATTCATTAATAAAATTATTTCTTTGGAGGAGTTGTAACTGCTGCTTGTGGGGTAATGCCCATTTTTTTCAACACTATATCTGAAATATCGGACTGGTCGTCAGCATAGAGCACTACATCCAATCCACTAATCTGATTGGTCAGCACCATGGTAAAAGAATTCTCTTTGGCAACATCCTCAATGGCCTTTCCAACCTTGGTATAGATTGGCTCCATCAATTGTACTTGCTTGCGCTGCAGGTTTTCCTGAGAATCTTGTTCAAGCTTTTGAATATTTTGCTGTAGTTGCTGAAGTTCACGTTCGGTGTTCTGACGAACAGCATCCGGTACGGTAGTACCAAATTGTTGATACTCCTGCAATTTTTTCTGAAACTCAGCCACTTTGCCATCATATTGTTTCTTCAGTTGTGTTTGAAGTGTCTGGAGTTCAGCCTCTATTGTTTTGGCTTCAGGCATTTGACTGAAAATATATTCAACATCAGCGAATCCAATTTTGGAAGGGTTTTGAGCCTGTGTAAACAGGGTTACTAATCCAAAGGCTAATAGGAAAACAATTTTTTTCATCACAGTTATATTTATTCAGTTTAGTTAATTTTTAATTTTATCATTAGAGTCACCCAACCCCAACTCATCCAACACAAAGTCGGTATAATCAAATCGTGGGTCAGTATAGATCATTACCAGTTCGCCAGACTTATCAAACACTATAGCCAGGTTGTTTTGCTTAGCTACTTTATCCACGGCATCCCACACTTTGTCTTGAACCGGTTTTATCAATTCAGCTTTTTTTAAGAAGAATAACCCATCGAATCCAAATACTTTGTTTTGATACACTTTAAGTTCATCTTCTTTTTTCTTTATAACCTCTGTTCGTTCTTTTCGCATCTCTTCAGTGAACAAAACCTGCTCTGCCTGAAGTGCGCTATACAGGGCCTCAACGTTTTTGGCCATGGTTTGTATTTCCTTTGTCCACAATTCAGATAACCGGTTTATTTCGTCCTGTGCCTTTTTATACTCAGGCATTTTGTTGAGGATGAAATCCGTATCGATATATCCGAACCTCTGAGCATTGACAAAATTCAGGCCGAAAATGAGAAAAAATATTGTAATAAGATAAAACCGCATTTTTTACCGGATTTGTTGACCAATGGTAAACTGGAACTTTGCGCCACTTACCGGATTTCTGCTACCAAGCGGGAATTCATCAAACCCATATCCCCAATTTAACCCAATTAGCCCAAAAGCCGGCATAAATATACGGGCGCCAAAGCCCGCAGTCTTGTACATAGTAAACGGATTAAAGTCTTCATAATTATTCCAGTTATTTCCGGCCTCCACAAAAGTAAACCCATAAATGGTGGCGGCACTTCCGGTAGTTATAGGATATCGAAGTTCAAGGCCGAATTTATCATACACAATACCTCCCCGGATGTTTGATTGGCCGGCTTGGTTTGGATAGGGTGGCGTGATTTGATTATCATCATAACCTCTCAATGCGATTATATCCTGGCCAAGAACAAAGGCCCCAAATCCACCGGCAAGACCTGCCCCACCGACAAAGAAACGTTCAAATGGTGTGTACTCAGTTTTTGTACTGTATCGTCCAATAAAGCCAAAATGAGCTTTAGCTTCTAATACTAATTTGTTTTTTCGATCGAGCGGCACATAGTATTTGGCATCAAACATCCACTTGTGGTACTCCACCCACTTGTTTATTTCTTGCGGTGTTCCGTTTTCATAATCTATATTACTCCATTGTGAGTAGGGGGGAGTAAAAGTTGCACTCAATGAAATTTCAGAGCCCTGCGATGGATACATCGGATTATCCACACTTCTTCGAGCCAGTGTTGTATTAAAAGTGAGACTGTTTGAGATACAATCCGGACAACCTGGTATATAATTGGGTGCGTTAATGAGTGTATATACAGAGTATGATAGTGAATTGGTGAGTGTAAAGTAATTATCCGGCCATTCTAAAACCTTACCAACACCAATAGTAATGTTGTCAACTTTTAGGGTTGAGTTCAAGTCGAAGAAATTTGTTGCACCTTGTCCGGCAAACCTCGATATTGATTTGTTGCCACTGACAGAAAGGGATTGTGGTTTACGTCCGCCTAACCAAGGTTCTGTAAAAGATATACTGTAGTTCTGGAAGTTTCTGCCGTTGGCCTGAATGCGCAGGGAAAGTCGCTGGCCATCACCAACAGGAAGTGGTCTCCACTTTTTAGGATGAGGGATGTTTCGAAGCGAAAAATTATTGAAGGTTAATCCGACAGTTCCCACAAAGCCAAAAGCTCCACCCCATCCACCGGACAACTCAATCTGATCATTGGATTGTTCTTCTACTATCCACTCAACATCTACTGTTGCGTTGGCCGGGTTGGGTTGTAGATTTTGTCCTATTGTTTGAGGATTGAAGTATCCCAGCTGACCTAGCTTTTGCTGGGTACGGATGATATCTGATCGTCTGAATTTTTGTCCGGGTACAGTAGAAAGCTCTCTACGTATCACATGGTCACTGGTGCGATCGTTGCCGGAAATGGTAACCTCGCTAATAGTGGCCTGTTCTCCCTCGTTGATTCTCATCTCAACATCTATGGAATCACCTATTACGGCAACTTCAACCGGGTTTATTCTAAAGAACAAATATCCGTCATCCATATACAGGCCACTGATGTCAGGTCCTTTCGGATTAAAGGTTAACTTTTTGTCAATTAATTCTCGGTTGTAGATGTCGCCCTTTTTGATACCTAAGACGGCATTTAAGGTTTTATCGGAGTGAATATAGTTACCTGTCCAGATTATGTTTCGAAAGTAGTACTTAGGGCCTTCATCAATGGCCATATCGATGTTGATCGTTTTTTTGCTGAAACTATAAATTGTATCCAGCGTAATTTCGGCATCGCGGTAACCCTTTGAGTTGTAGTATTCAATTAGCTTTTTCTTATCCTCATCAAACTCGGTTTGAATAAACTTTGATCCTTTAAAAACATTAAGCTTAACATTATCACTCATAAACTCCTTGACTTCTTTCCAGCTTACATCGTATGAAGAACTCAAGTATTTTTTTACGTCACGCAGTCTAAAGGTGAGGGCTTTCTCAATAAGCGTACGATGGAGGGCAAAGCGAGGATGCTCAGCTGTTTTCTTCATTTTCGCTTTCAGCTTTTCATCTGAGATGTCTTTGTTTCCCTGTATAGAGATTTTATTAATCTTAACTTTTGAATTTGTATTGATGGTAATGTTGAGTCGAATACCATCGGTGGCTATGGTGTCGCGTTCCTGAAGGATTTTTACCGCTGTATTCAAAAAACCTTTCTTAACAAAAAACTTCTTTACTGCCAATTCAGTATTACGCAGCATGGCATCGTTTACAATTTTACCACGAATAAGGGTAAGCTCTTCTTTTAGTGATGACTCCTGAGATTTGTTTATACCGCTGAAATAGAAATTGGTTAGCCTGGGCCGTTCCGCCATTTTAATTTCAAGCCAAACGTTGTCACCCTCAATTTTTTGAACGCCAATGGTTACATCACCGATCAATCCATGGTTCCAAAGTTTTCGAATAGCACTGGTAATGGCATCTCCCGGAATTTTTATTTTATCACCTACACGCAGCCCGGTAAGAGATACCATCGCATTCTTATCCAGAATGTTTAATCCGGTCACTTCAATTCCTGCAATAAAGTATTCAGCTGGGTTAGCATAATTTAAATTATCGGTAGCAGCAGCGCGATCAGTACGACTTCTTCGAAACTGCGCCATGCTGTCAAACCCTACAATAAGCAAGAAGATAATCAGTACACTTGTTCTCATTCAACTAACCGGATTCAATTGTTCACTTGTTTTGCCGAACCTGCGTTCGCGCTGCTGGTATGACCAGATGGCTTCGTATAAATTTTCTTTGCGGAAATCCGGCCAAAG
>CAZQXC010000147.1:0-5714 GCA_964597075.1 uncultured Roseivirgaceae bacterium
CAGGCTGAATACCTTTTCTGATCTCACGTAATGAACTAAACAACAGCTTTGCACGCACAGCATGCTTTTGCTTCTCAAACCATTTCTTAAAATTCTTTGCGTTATACTCGTGCGGAAGATCAATCAGCCATAGCCTTTCTTTGAGGGCGGTAAGATGATGCTCCAGGTTAAGTCGGTTATCAATACGACCCTCAAGGATTCGTAAACCGGTTTTTGAATACGGCAATTCATTACCAATAAGTACCCGCTTCAGAAAAAATTTATGCTCAGAAAAAAGTTCCCACTTTATCCTCCTCACCAGACTTCTACGGGCTACCATTCGTTGTTGTAAAACCCCCTGGCAAACACCAATCTGATCATGTCGCAGCGAAGTTTCTACACCGGGGTCATCAAAACAATTAAGAACCAGCCGTTCCATGTTTTGTAGCCACAATAAGCTAGTCTCTTCATCCTTCTCATTGGCCATAGCCTTAAAAAAAGTATAGGCTGTTTCATCCGCCAATAAATTCACCATTTCGTCAACATCTTCACGCCTGTTACGAAGGGCTTCGCAATCCTCCAGATTTAATGACACACCAATCAGTTTCTCCAATTGCTGGCTTAGCTCTCGCTGATAGGCAGGAATATCGTTAACAGCAACTTGAATCGCTTTGCGATCAGAAAGTGAAAATCCTGCAAAAGAAATTCTGTTTCTCCAGGCATAATCATCCAACTCAAAGCGTTGCGCATACCGAACATACTGCTTTAGTCGCCTAATAAAATCATCAAGCGTGTTAAAGTGGAATTGCTGATAAATTTGTGTGACATTAATGCCATCCACAGAAGGATTTGATGTGAGGTATAACTCTTTCACACTTAACCCACATTCATCACTATGAAACAACGCTTTTCGGAATTCTTCAAGTTCTTCCGTAAGTTGATCGATCCTTCGACACACCTGATTGAACTTGCGTTCGGTTTGAATAGCATCAATGCCGCGGTTAATCATTTTATACTCGTCTAACCGATCAACCTGACGAACGATCTTACCATAAATATCCTTGCGGTCATCACGAAAATCGTGGATCAACCCCAAAAAATCGTGGAGTCCAATTTTCGCCAACCGGTTGTACACCACATCAAGCGCTACACGTTTTTGGCAGACCAGTAATACCCGTTTGCCAGAAGCCATGCAATCGGTAATCAAATTACTGATCAGTTGAGACTTTCCCGTACCAGGCGGACCTTGCACAACAATGGAGCGACCTAACTTCACTGATTTTATAGCATGTTCCTGCCATGCATCGGTAGAAAAAACGGTATAGACTTTTTCCTCCTTCACCCCCATATTCACCGATACGGGATCATCGAATAGCCTGCCTACTTGTGATTGGTTCTTTGACGCGAACAAGGCTTCCAGGGTTGCGTGCTGATTCTCTTCAATTAATTGAAGATAATCGGGAACTAACTGAGAACCATCCTGTGGAAAAATTCCGAGCACAGCTTCCGGAAAAAGTTTAATCTCGCCATTCCGATGCAGTTGGTCAAACTCTTCCTTTTTAAATTCATGAAATGGCAGCAGATGGTCGGAAAATGTATCAGGATTGAAGTTGATTTCAATCCTGTCTCTTAGCAGTTGATAAAGTTGCGTACGAAATACCGTACTGTCTTTGTCGAAATCTTCAAAGTCTGCTTCTAGCAACTCCTCATTGGGCTTAATCTGGTTGTAAAATGAAAACGCGAGCAAGAATGTTTTATTTAACACCGAACCGGCATCTCTCCTGATTTTAAGTATCCAGTCGGTTTTATCCTGCTCCAGTGTTACCGGAAAAAAAAGAAGTGGGGTGCGCACCAATGTACCATCCGAGAGTTTTCCCCGAATAATGGGCCAGCCAACATGGAGATCGTTTGAACCCCGTTCTTCAAAAATAAATTTATCTACACGTTGTAAACGCTTCAGTTTTTTGCTGGCATCATTAACAGCCTCCATGCGGCTATCCAGCAACGGACAAATTTTTTTGTCTTTACCGGCAATCAAGGCATTAATAATATTGAAAGAAGGTTCACCCTTTAACTGACTAAGTTGCTGGAGATCCATGAGCTGTTCATGGTGCAGGCGCAGCAACAACAACGAACGGTTGTTGCCACTCAGGCTGGTAAGCCTGCGCATAAATGCCTGCAATATGGATTGCACCGGATTATTCAAAAGTGATGTAAGGTTTCAACTTCGTCAGTATGGTCTCGTCAACGCTTATAATTTTCCGAAGGTCTTCAACCGAATGGTACTTTCCGTGCTGAAATCGATAAGTAACAATAGCCTTAGCCATTCGCTTTGAAATGTAAGGATGAGCTTCCAATTGATCTTCCGCTACCTCGTTTAAATTCAGGGTTCTCGGATAAAAATCCGGTTGAATAAAAGAGCTTTCTTTTAAGCGGTTTACCACGACCGAGTCAAGTCCATATACTTCATAAAGCTGATCAAGGTATATAAAACCACCCAATGATTCCCGGAAGGTTATAATTCGTCTGGAAAGTTTTGATCCTATACCATAAATGCTTTTCAGCAAGGTTGTATCCGCCCGGTTAAGGTCAAATTTTACTTCCTTCTTTATATTATGGTCAACCCTGGTTGTTGCTATTTCCGTCCTTCTACTAACCTCATCCGGCAGCAAAACAAATGGCTCAATGGATTTATAAAAAGTTGAATCCATTCCGTAAAGTTTAAGTAAATCAGGCTTAATCTTGAATTGGCCACCTGCATTTCGATAGTTCACCAATCGATTAGCTAACCCTGCAGAAAACCCAAGGGCCTTAAGCTCATCCGCAGTAGCGGTATTAGGATTGAACGCAAACAACGTTATCGCATCCTGCTCTTCATCGGGAATTACGTTCACTTCATCCTTTAGCCATAGTGCCGAAAGGCTATCCAACCTGACCTGCTCCGCAGAAAAATCACGTGGTTGCTGACTTTTCCACCACCGGTAAACCGGAGCTGAAAATATAAAAATCAGTATCAGGGGAAGAAACAATAGAAAGCCATTGGTCTGGCTTCGCGAAAAACTAAAGAAATTCCTGATCCACCGCTTAAGGTTCATATTCCAAACTATTAATTTGACTTCTAAATTAAAAGCAGTGCTTTCATTTTAGTTAATTTCTTCTCCTGTAATTATCTTTCCCCACTTTCGACCTATCACACTGAAGAGACTCTATTTTGATAAATGAACAAGAAAAGTCTTTTGTTAACCTGGTGAATGAGCATCAGGGGCTAATCCATAAGGTTTGTAACTTATATGAAACCGATCGGGATGCGCGCAATGATCTCTTTCAGGAAGTTGTACTTCAGCTTTGGAAGTCGTTCCACACGTTTCGCGGAGAATCCAAAATAACCACCTGGATGTACCGCATTGCGCTGAACACAGCCATCTCCGGTTTGCGAAAACAAAAACGTGGATTACAAACAGAAGACCTGAACGAAAGGCATTTTAACATTTCTGATTCATCATCGGATCAACAGGAAGAAAATCTTCAAAGGCTCCAATGGAGCATACGGCAATTGTCCGAAATTGAGCGGGCTATCATTATGATGGCCCTGGACGAAATACCCTATGATGAAATTGCCGAAACGATTGGTATTACACAAAACAATGTGCGGGTTCGCATGAACCGGATACGTGAAAAAATCAGGAAACTTATGAATCCATAACCATGGAAGAACTGGATGATTTAAAATCAATTTGGAAGCAGCAATCCGGCTTTGAGTCTAAAAACAAGGCGGAAATTATTCAGATGCTGAGCAAGCGCAGCAACACGCTCATTTATAAATTAAAACGCAGCGTTTGGTTTGAACTCATTTTTACGGTGGTGTGTATGCTTGTTCTTGGCGGATACAGCTTAACCTTAAATGGTGGAGCATTAATGTGGACGATACTCAGTCTTTTGGTGCTGCTGCTATCTTTCACCCTGTATTATGTAAAAAAGATTATGCTCCTCAACCGGTATGATGCGAGCCATGAGAACCTGAAAGATAACCTCAACCACCTGATCGTGCGATTGGATGCCTATATGAAATTTTATAATCGAAGCTATGCCATCTTGTATCCGTTGTTTTTTGCTTTAGGCCTTTTGTTTGGGGCGCTGGAATCAGGATTCGATCGGTTTATCCACAAATTTGAAAGCCCCATGTACACCCTTTCTTTCATCATCCTGTCGGTGGTATTTATGGCAGGTGTATATAAAATCACCGACTGGTACCTGAAAAAGCTCTATGGAAACCACATTGATAAGCTGCGTTCACTTCAACAAGAACTACAGGGGTGAATATATAGGTTTCAGTTTACCCCAGAGCAGCGCTATTCACCCCAAAAGAAATAAGGTGAGTTTAGTGGGACAATATTTGATGTCCCAATCCGCCCTTTGATTGCGGGAAGTGACGAACTTTAACCTGAAAATTCCGTTTTTTGAATACCATGCGTTTAGCAGAGAAATTAAATACTCCTTTTCCTTTCTACCTGAACGATGACCGCAAGAATTTAGGTCTGATTGCAGTAATCAGTCTGTTTGTTTTAGCTTTTATGATTGCGTTCAAAAGCAGGAATGATCTTGACCTTACCCTCGCGCAACATCTGTTATTTGCAGGCATTACTTTTACGTGCCTGGGTATCAATATTTTAGTATTACCAAGGTTATTCCCGGTTTGGTTTGACCCGGTAAGCTGGACCGTTAAAAAATATATTCTGCTCAACCTCGGTCATCTGATTCTTATTGGTATTGCGGCCTCCTTCGTAGATATCTATTACATATGCCCCGAAAAGACAGTTTGGGAAAATATCACTGAAGCCAACAGCCGTGTAGTACTGCGGGGTATTATCCCTATCGCACTTACAACGCTTTTTTTGCGCAACATCATGCTTCAGGAAACCCTGAAAAATGCTCTGAAAGCCAATAAAGAGCTTCACAAAATCCAGACGCTGAAAAAGGAAGTTCCCAAAAGCAGTCATGCCAATGCTATTACGCTCTATTCTGATACAAGTGAAACACTTTCCATAAATCTGCCCGACCTCCTGTATGTTCAGGCCGATGACAATTACTCCACCGTAGTGTGGAGAAACGGGGAAGGAATACAGAAAAAGTTGCTTAGAGCCAATTTAAAAAGCATTGAAAACCAGATGGATAATGCCTTTACCATGCGCTGCCATCGTTCATACCTGGTAAATATCAATGCAATAGATATGGTTTCGGGCAACACGAATGGGTATAAACTCAAAATTCTGGACACTGATATTGCTATTCCGGTATCGCGCCAAAAAGGCAAGGAGATAATGGAGAAAATAAGCCAGTGGAAAAATGTTATGGAGTTGTCCTGAACAACCGGCTTCGACAGGCCTGCCGAACAGACAGTCTAAGCCTGACAAAGGTTGTTACAACCATTCACCCCAGAAACTTTACACTCACCCCACTGCCCTACATTTCGCGACACTTTTATTGTCAATCACCACAACAGCTGAAATAGTCTGATCATTAGCCCGTCATTAGCGTTGTATTAACACACCAAAAAAAAATACCGCTATGAAAAAACTTTTGTACCTCATCACTTTCTTGATTTTTGTTGCTTCGTCAACAGAAACATTTGCACAAACTGCCCCTCGTACTGAATTTGCTATTCAGCTTAGTAAAAATACGCTGGAGGTAAAAGCTGGAACTTCCACTGAACTTAACCTAAACATTCTTCGCTCAAA
>CAZQXC010000148.1:0-5713 GCA_964597075.1 uncultured Roseivirgaceae bacterium
AGTGATTGAGTTGACCTGCCCCGTTACTTTCTAAAGATAACTGTTTATGAGTCAATTAGTGTTTGAAACTATAAGGATAGGGGTGTTGTTTTAGTTGAAATTTTAATGCGGATATAGAGAATGCACATTATGGGTAAAAATAATCGCCCTAACATTCCCTACCAAAAATATAGGAATTTAGCATTGCTAAACCCCTATATTCATGCACGACAATTAAAAAGCACATCCTCAATTCCCAGGTTCTGGTGCTGTAATATTCAAAATATTAACTAGCAAGTCAAAAATTGTTTGTTTAGTAGTTAGTAACAAAGTATAATTTGGTGGTGTAGATTCAAGCGAATTTAGCCATTGATGGCAAGTTTCACTAATAGCTTCTAAATGCTGAGTAACTAAATGAGGGGCAATTTCATAGGCACTTTGTTCCAGGATTTCGGGAACGACTTGGAGGAAGCTATCTAATTTTTCAGCTATTGGTAAAGGTGGATAAACTTCTGTTTCTTGCTTGGCTTCTTGTAGCAGTTGACAACAACGGTAATGGGCTGATTGAACGCGATGGAGGCTATCGTTTGCTTGTCCTGCTGTGCTGATGTTAATAGGGGCGATACTAGTCAGGGGAGTGCAGAGGCTATACCAGCGTAGCGCATCCATACCAATAGCTGAAATTAGTTCCTCTGTGGCTAGATCGGGAATAGGATGTATTTTCTGGTTAGCTTTGTGGAAAGCATAAAGTTTTATGGGTTGGACGATGATAAATTGAAATTGCTCTTTGGTGTAGCCTAGACATTGCATTGCTGCTGTTAGTTGGATGTCGTAGCCAGTGTAAGTAGGGGGACGCAAGAGGATGATTTTGTCATAGCCTTGTTGAAATATTTGATGGTAGCAGGCTATGTCTTCTAGGAGTTGGGTAAATTCACCGTCGCGGTGTTGGAGAATTCTGTCGTATTCGTCGCCAAAGTCAGCAGTTTTGATAAACCAGTCTTTGGGTTCGTCTTTGAGAGAGGTTTGTTCGATGTCGGGGGATAAGTCGGCGGCGAGTTGATGGGAGAGAGAGGCTTTGTAAACTTGGTTGCTGTTTTCTAGAAAATCAATAAATTCCGAATTAGGTAAAGAAGGTTGGTTTGGATTAGTGTTATTTGTATTAACGGAATAACTAGTATGTTGTAGGAGAGTGTTAAGAACATTTATAAACTCAGAGCGAATACCGCCAGATGAGATTGTTGCTTCAGGAAGATTTTTGAGTATACTTAACCAAATTTTTGAAGCTTGGATTGATTGGAGCATGGCAATAATTAATAAAGCTTGTGGTTTGTAACGGAAAAGTAACTTATCACTTATTCAAAACAACAATTGCTTTCCCAACTGCGTTATTCATAAGCTTAATAAGGATTCAAGGTGATCGCGCATCTTAATAATTTCTGTTCCGTAAGTATTACCAGATGCAATAACCTCACGAATTTGCTCTAGTGTACGCACAGTACCATCCGCACGATTATTTGCATTGTATCGCGTCGCTACAATTGTAATTTCATCATCAGTCATAATTTGCAAATTATTTTGTGGAAAATCAATTTTTCGCAGACTATTTAAATGCTTTGCTGAAATATCAATATTGCTCTGAGTGTTTTTTAGCAAAAGTGCAATTTGTATTTTTTGTGCTTCGCTTAAATTATTGGAATCATAACCCAGTTCTTGGGCAGCATTGCGAATTTGCATCTGAATTTGACCAAAAGAAGTTTCTTCAGGAGGTCTACCAGAAATTCGTTTAATCAACGGCGTTTTTGTCATTAATTTTTTGACTAAATTACCAACAAAATTGTCTGGTAATTGCTCTGGATCTGCGACAAAATCTACCATTCTCAATAGGTAAGTTAAGTCGTCAGTTAAATAATCTGGCTGCCCTCCTGCTTCATTCCATGCTACTCCTGCCATCAGCAGACTAGATAAGTTATGTTTTGCGGCTGCCGCACGTAATGATTCTGCGTGTTTCCTAACCCAATTATCTTTAAATTCCAGCACGTAAGAATTATTTCCTAATAGTTTCTCTTCTAATAAAGAAACAGCTATATCTTCAAGACCCCATTGCACAGGATTTATATTTTGCACAATATTAAAGGCTGTTTCTGTAAATAATTGCTTGATAGTAGAACTTGCTCCTTTCAGTAGACCTTCAGAACTTTCTATAAGAAGATCAACTTCTCTATTTATTGTGCTAGGTATATCAGATATAGCAGTTTTAGAAGTTATTAGACCATTTTTGACCAAGCTAACAAGTTTACTTGCTGTATTTCCTACATTGTTTAGAATACTATTGAGAGTGCCCTGAAGCCGATTTGCTTCTCCAATAATCGCTCTCTCCAAACCTGTCTTAGTAGCCTCTATCTGCCGATCTACACCATGAATCTTGTTGTAAAGCGTCCCTGTCTTATCCCCAAAAATCGCATCGACAACCGTAGCAACCGCTTTTTGAGCGCGGGGTTTAATCCAATCAACAGTTCCTTTGGCAAAATCACCGACAGAGGTGACTGAACTCTTAATACCATTAGCTAGATTATTTGCCAAAGGTTCAACAACACTATCGTAGAAATTCCATTTGAACCCACTGGTAATTGTGTTGCCAAATATCTTAACTTCTGGAATATTAACTCCAACATTCCGTAACCATTGAACAGAATCAAGAACTTTTCCTTTAAATTCACTAACCCAATTATTGATATTTCCGACTAAATTATCAATTCTTTGCTTCAATTGTTGGGCTGCTATTTCAATGGCACCATTAATTTCAGCACCAGTTCTGTAAGCATTTTTGAGAGCTTCTGTAAACTGCCAAATTGCATCTTTAACTCCAGTTTGCACCCAATCAACTTTTCCTTTTAACCAACTCCTAGCACCATTAACTGCTCCTTTAAAAGAATCTTTAGCAGACCTTAATTGGTCTCCAAGCCAGGGAATATCATAAGCTTGACTGGGAATCTTACTTTCAATTTGATTGATAATCCAATCAGCCGTACTATCTATGTCATTTTTAATGGGGTTAGCAACAGAATCAACCCAAGCACGTCGCTCATCCCGAATGCCATCCAATGCACGGTGAACCTTTGCCCTTTGCTCACCATTCATTTGGTCGAGCAGTTGCTGTAACTCTTGCTCATAACTTTGCTTTTCTCGTCCAAGCTGCTGAATTCGAGTATTAGCTTTGGCTCGTTCAGGAATTACAAAATTGTTCAACGCGGTGTCATAAATCCGCTTAATTCTGGGGTCAGCAAAGGTAACACCACGGCTACCACCAGCGCCACCATTACTACCGCTATTACCACCATTACCGCCGTTACCACCACCAACACGCCACCCTGCTGGAGGTCCTTTCTCTGACTGAGATAGTAAGTGTTTAAATTTAACAATCAGTTCATAATCCGTCGTTACGCCCTTCGGACTATTAACCCGCAACATATAAGTTCCCGGAATCAAATCAGCAATCAACTGCTCATCGGTGATGCCGTCACGCATTGAGTATGAAATCGGACGATTCCGAACGTCATACAGCACCAAATCAGCATCTGCCAGCAGTTGCTTCAACTCAGCTGTGATTCGACCATTGCGCGACAAAGTAAACCTGTAGTAATCATCGGGGACAAGGTTCCCAACCGTCTCTCCTGTCAAGCGAGTCTCGAATGGATCAACTGGACCAAATTCCGGTAACGGCTTGGCAATGAACCAATCTAAACCGCCTTTACCTTGCTGCCGAGTAATTTCTGCTTGCCGTTCGAGTTCGCGCAGTCGTGCTTCTTCTTTAAGACGTTCTTCTTCTTGCCGACGGCGTTCCATTTCTTGACGCAAACGCCGTTCCTGTTCTTCAAGTTGCTGCTTTTTAGCTTCCGCTTCCCGTTGCCGTGCTTCCGCTTCTTGGCGAACTCGTTCCTGTTCCCGCGCAAATGCCTCTTCCTGTTCCCGGCGAATCCGTGCTTCTTCTTCTTGCCGTTGCCTTAACTCCGCTTCCCGACGTAGCCGTTCTTGTTCCTGCTCCCATTCGTAATTTGGTTTCCAAATAGGGACTTTAGCTGTATTACCTTTAACAATCCAGTTAGGATCGGGAAAGCCATTTTTATTAGAAATAAATGCCCAATAGGCTTTGTCCATTGCCTTTACCATAGCAGAACGATTGTCCTTGCTAGGGTGTGTCATATACTTTAATACATAGTCACTAATTGTGTGACCTGCCCGCCAATCACCAATAACAATTTCCTTCCAATCGTAATACTCGTCATTACCACCCGCAGCACGGCTAAACCTCTCAGCGTGCGCCCAAATTTCTGGTGCTACTGTATCCGGGTCAACCTCTGGCATAGTGGCATAGATAAACTCCTCATCTGGATTACCAAAAGAGGTTTCAGCCAATTGCCGGAAAGCCTCAATTTGCTCAGGAGTCAAATCTTCTTGCTTAAACTTCTGACCGCCAAATAACCCAAAATCAGGAGTAGACCGATTCAAATTTACTTCGTACCCCAAATCAGCTAAAGATGCAATGGTAACAGCACTAATCGGTGCATTTCCCCCTTTCCCATTGTTATAATCAGCGGTCATCACCTCATCTTGGAAGAGACTTTCATTCCAATGCAAACCTGCTGAACCATTCCCCTCATTTTCCAGGGCAATATTATCTGTTAAACCGCCCAATTCGTTAAAGGCTTTCACCGCATCCTTACCGTTATATTGAGCCAACGGTGTACCAGCATAATCAACTAAACCCTTCGCTTCCCAAAGATTGCCGAAACCTAAGCCGTGCAAGAGTTCGTGCTGTACTACGCTGAACAATTCTCCAGAACGTTCCAAATCCGCAATATCAGCCGCATCAAACTGAGTGATAGATTGAGCGGGCAACATAGTACCAAAGCGCATAAAATCAATCTTAGTCCGCGCTGCCGTACCACCAGCACCATCTAAATTGGTAGCAGAAATTTTAAAATTAACATCATCAATAAGTTTCCCGTCAACAATGGCAGTGGGTAAGCCTTTAGTAATAATCGCTTCAACGCTTTTAGCAGCAGCCCGAATGATTTCTTGTTGCGAACTAGTCAACCCACCTTCAAATTCCAAATCAATATTAAAAGGTTCAGCAGCTTTACTTTCAAACCCATTCAAACTATAGGTTCCTGGTGTGTCACCTTTGTTATCAATTTTGACAACTACATCGCCAGTAACTCCAACAGGTAGTTGTAAAGTATAGTTACCTTTTGAAAAAACCTGACTTCCTAAAAATTGTCCAGATGGCATGAGATAATTGACCGATATCTCACCTGACAACACAGAAATATCGGCATTTTTTAAGTCATTAATATTAACTCTAAAAATATCTGTAGGGTCACTACCGCTAACTTGATCAATAACATCTACGATGGTAGAACGCACTATTGATGTAGCATTTTCCAAGTTATTACCACCTGTATCCACATTAGTTAGCGGTACAATTGGTACTTTAGCTCCGGGAAAAGTGGTAATTCCTGGTAATTCCTTGCCCGAAACACTTTCACCGTTATAAACTGCTACAGATTCTGCTGGACAAACATCTTGACTGTGTAGTGTTGGTATATTTTCAGTAACTGAATTTGTAGATAATGCTAAATATTGAGAAGTGGGTTCAGCAAGCAAACTATTGATTATTTCATTGTTGGATAATGCTATTTGTGGATTCAGCATTTCCAAAGTATTTACTTCGAGT
>CAZQXC010000149.1:0-5557 GCA_964597075.1 uncultured Roseivirgaceae bacterium
TCTTGTTCTGTTGGCCATGAACAGTACCTTAACCTGTTCATCTTTCTCTGGCGGCATAAATGGGAGGACATGACTGACCTTCTTGCCAAAGAATAATTTTTTATGCGCGGCTGGACTATAGGTGGCAAATCCCTTCTTTAATGTTGAGGGGCAACGATCTATAGTTATCATTTCACTTCAGCCTTAATTGTGATAGATCCGATGCTGTCTTCTCCTGCTGTTTTCGTTAAGAGGGTGAAGTAATCAATTTCATCTATTTGTAACTGGCGGCACTGTAACTTTTTATTAGCTCCTTCGGAAAGCATGTTGAAGAAAAATGGAAAGAATATCTTGCTCCTGTACTCCTGTTGGGATTTTGGAAGGGTAAGGCTTATTGATTTTTTAGTTGGGTCAACAAAGTAGTCGCCCTCGTACCGAAATATATATTCTTCATTATTTTCTATTAGCCTACCTGCTAAATCTTTATTTCGATAGATAAGTGCTGTTCGCATTAAAATTATTGTTTTTTCAATTTAATAGTCAATTCAAGGCCTAATACATCAAGTACTTTTTCAAGTGTTTCTATTGAAGGGTTACCCATGTCTTGCTCGAGCTTGTATATTGTTTTCATACCAACTTTCGAAAGGGTTGATAGTTGTTCCTGAGTTATGTTTAAGACCTTTCTTCGACCTACAATGAGTTTCGCTAATTCTTTTGTTGGGTATTCTGAAGCCATAAGTCCGTATTATAGTGCTTAATAAGCAAATTATGAGCAGCAAAAATATATAAAATATATCAAATATAGTACTATAGTACTGAAAATATATAAAAACAGTACTTAAGTACGTTTAGTATTTAATGAGGATTTACCGAGTATCAACACTCAAGCGCAGTTTTTTATCAACTTGTGAGGTACTAGTAGATGATATGGTACATTATGAAGATTGGGGAAGCAATGAATTGTGAAGTTTATTCCTCCAGTGTAACAAAAAGCTGAGCTTTAATTTTCCACACTCCGTCTGTTTTTGCCCATTGAGCCGAGTATTTTCCACCCGTAACTGATTTTTCTCCCGATTCGGTATAGCCTTTCCAGATTCCTGTTTCCCAGGCTAGCTCCAGTTGGGTGTTCACTTCTATTTCAAGAGGCGTACGTATCCAGTACATGTTAGGACCGGAGGCTTTGCGTATGTATGCTTTTAGATTTTCCTTTCCCTGAATTAGTGTGCCATTACCAGTCGTGATCAGCACATCATCCGAAAGTGTATTTAAATGGTTCTCGTCAAAATTTTTTAAGGAGGCATTGGAAGCATGGCGAAGCCTGAGAATTTCATCTTTGTCTTGTTGTGCCATGGCCTCAGTGCTCATGATTAATATAAATGGAACGATGCTTAAATACACCAGAAGGGGAGATCGATTGGAAATCATTAGTTTATAATTTACTTCTTATTAAGATAGGAATTAGGTACCGCTTTTTATAATTCTTTAGCGCTACCTTTACGCCTTAATCACTCTTCAGGAAACATGTTTTCAAAATACTGGCTGGTTATACGCGATGACACCAAGCGTACCTTTGAAGTGTGCGGGCAGGTATCCAATGAAAATGCGTTTACCAATAAAACCTATGGCATGCAACAGGCGGGCATGAATGTTAGCGGCATGACGCCCCCGGTAACCGGCAAGGCGGCCAGCAAGGAAGCCATAAAATTAAGTGGCTATACGTATGAGGATGGTCTATGGGATCGATTGGAGAAGGAGTATATGCGCATTCGCATGAAGTACACCAATGATATGGACTTTGAGTAAACTGCTCTTCAGTCTGGTATCCTATCAGGATTTAATCATCGTCAACAGCATTTTGAATGGTGACAAGGCATTTAACGCATGCGGAATATTAGCCGGTAAAATTATCATTTCGCCTTTTCTCACCACATTAGACTTGCCTGCAATGGAGATTTCTGCCTCGCCATCCACCAGGTAAACCAACGCTTCAAAGGGTGCTGTGTGTTCACTTAACCCCTGGCCTTTATCAAACGCAAATAAGGTTACCGTACCGGTTGACTTTTTTATAATGGTTTTGCTGACAACAGAATCCGGCTGGTAGGCAATAAGATTATCAAGCGTAATACTTTGTGCAGGTAGACTTTCTTTAACTTGTTTCTCTTCGGACATGATATTTTCAATTACTAAGTGCTGAAAGGTACGCCTTTAAACCCATAAACGTTTATGACTTCAATCAGGTAAGCCTGTCTGATAAGTAAAAGTTCATCTGTTTCTGTAAAACGTGAAAATGTTACACCTTGTAGCATGATTTATATTCGATGATCCGTAAACATACCCATAACTCCATTGATAGTCATCGCGGGCCTGCCTGCGCTTAGCCGCTTCGGCAAAAAAGGCAGGCATTGACCCGCGATCCCCAATTCATTGAGATGCCGGCTCGGAGGCCGGCATGACATTAGGTATGTTTGTGGATCATCAGAAAATTATACACTATGAAATGGCTTTGCAGGTTTTATTTAAAATTGATTGGCTGGAAAACCGGCAGTTCGCTGGATCCTTCTGTTAAAAAATGTGTAGTGGTCGCTGCTCCCCACACCAGCAACTGGGATTATCCGATTGCACTGGCTACTCTTTATGCCAGTGGGGTAAAGGTTCGCTTTCTGGCTAAGGACAGTCTCTTTAAGTTTCCGTTGGGCATACTCATGCGCGCTACCGGGGGCATGCCGGTTGATCGCTCAAAGCATAATAACCTGGTGGATGCGCTGGTCAGTATTTTTCAAAAGCATGATGAGTTGATCCTGATGATTGCTGTTGAAGGAACGCGCAGTTATGTGAAAGAGTGGAAATCTGGATTTTACCACACGGCTGTTGGGGCAGGTGTACCCATTGCCATGGGATATCTCGATTATGGAAAAAAGATTGCTGGTTTTGGCGATTTATTTTACCCAACAGGTGATTATCAAAAGGATCTTTCAGAAATTCAGAATTTCTATCGCCAGTTTACGGCACGCCATCCGGAGAAGTCAAGTCTTAATTAGAAACTCAAGTATCATATGATTATCGCTGGCTGTGACCCGTGATCTTCTCCTCAACTTTTCTGATTTTGGTTGGATGACTAAGTTTAAAATCTGAGGATTGGTTGTTCATTCGGTATCGGGTGTTTACATAACCTTTTTTATAGGCTTTTACCCGAGCATGAAATTCCAGAGTACATCCTTTTGTGAGATCAATTTTTTCAAAAGCTTTGGAATAGCTAAACCACAAATGATCAGTAACAGGTTTGAGCGTGTCTGCATCAATTACATTACTCAATAGGATTGTTTCTTCACTGTAGCCTTTGAAGTTCGTTTTTTTACCCAGGCGGCTAAACACCGCCCTGAATTTTTTTCGTTCACCTTCCTGAGTTGCCAGTTCTTTCCGCATCGTGTGAATATAGTGGTTTAGCGTAATTCCTTGATTGTATTTATCCGACTAAGCGTATCTTTAATAAAAAAACGCCAGGGCTATGAAAAAACTCATTGCATTTCTGTTTACAATTGAGTTGCTGATGTTTATTTCCTGTACTCCCCCAAAACCCGAAGAGAAAATTGATCATATTATTCTGGTTGTTAATAATCTTGAAAAGGGTATAGCTCAATTCAGGTCGCTTACCGGTATTGAGCCGGTTTTTGGAGGCGTTCATCCGAACAGTTTCACGCAGAATGCTTTGGTAACGCTGGATAATTATTTATACATTGAAATTCTCGCACCCCGCACGGATGTAGACTCTATACCCGAATGGATTCAACAATTTGAAAATCTTACGCCTGGTGGCTGGGCGGCAGCAACGCATGACGTAGAAAAAACTCAACGTAAATTGGTTGACCTTGGTTTTTCGATTACTGAATCACAGGCGGGGGCGCGAACCAAACCGGATGGCTCTCAACTTTCATGGACAACCTTTGGCTTCAAAGATAGAGACACGACTGTGTTCCCATTCTTTATTCAATGGGGATCAGGCTCTATACATCCAGCCTCCAGTTCTCCATCGGGTTGCAGTCTGGTAGCACTCGAGCTCATTTCGAATGATCAGGAATTAGTAAAGCTTAATGATAATCTTGCGCTTGGATTAACGATTGAAGAAGGTAGCGAAAGTAAAATTGTGCTTCGGATCAACTCGCCAAAAGGGGAGGTGTCGTTTCCTGTTGTGAATAATTAAACCTATTTGTGTTTGGTAATGATTTCTACAGATGACTTAACCCTAAGTTAGTTTGCGTGAATATTCCGGTAATTATTTTTTCACTTCTTTTTCCTCGTTTAGCTTATTCTTATAGGCAGCCTGAATCATGTGCTTTCGTTGAGTAAGCTTTAGTTTGATAAGTATCCACAATAGAAAAATGATGATCCAGATCACTACTGTAAGATGTTCAAAAAAAGTTAAAAGGTAAAGGGTTATATGAAGGCAAAGGACAAATTAGTTGAGCATTGTCTGCAATTGGTAGAAGAACGAATAAGCCGTATACAACTTGAAATTAAGCAGTTACAGCTATCCGCCAATACGGAAACCAAAAGCAGCGCGGGTGACAAGTACGAAACTGGACGGGCCATGGCGCAGCTTGAAATAGAAAGAAGTACCCGACAATTGGTAGATGCGGAAAAGCTTCGGAATAGGCTTCAAGAGTTGCGGGGAGTTACTATTGCGGATAGTGTAATTCCTGGTTCGTTGGTTACAACAACCCAGGGAATTTTTTTTATCAGTATTAGTCTGGGCCCGATTGAATATGATCATACGCAGTATTTCTGCATTTCTGCGGATGCGCCTGTGGCCAAAGCGCTGATGGGTAAATGTGCAGGGGGGGTAGTTTCTTTTCAGACCAAAACGTTTTCCATTCTTTCTGTTGAATGAATTTCTCGCAACCTGTTTAAATCTTCAATTAATGTATATTTAAGAATGATTTGAAAACTAAAATATTGTGAGTTTCAGGATATTCATTTCTGCCAAACGTATGATGAAAAATTTATGTGTAGTAGTACTTATTGCGATTGCTTATCCGTTGTTCGCTCAACAAACAGATTCCCGGTATTTTGAAATGCGCACCTATCATTGCCATGAAGGAAAACGGCCTGATTTAATAAAGCGCTTTCAGGATCATACCGTGAAATTGTTTACGAAAAATGGCATTGAAAGTATCACTTACTTTTTACCGGAAGAAGAGAGCGATAATACACTAACCTTTATACTCGCGTATCCGAACCGCGAATCCCGGGACCAGTTGTGGAGCACTTTTGCCAATGATCCGGAATGGAAAGCTGTTTTTAAGCAATCGGAAGCGAACGGACCGCTTGTGGCTAAGGTTGACCAAACATTTATGACGCTGGCACCGGAGCTTAGTTCTGGTATAGTTAAGCTAGCCAATGAAGAACGCATATTTGAGTTGAGGACTTACTTCATGCATCCGGGAAGAGTGGATGCAATTAACGCCCGTTTTCGCGATCATACCCGGGTATTATTTGAACGCCATAATATGACCAATGTAGTGTATTGGTATACCGTTGAACCTGATAATGCTCAGCCCAGGCTGGTTTATCTACTGGCTCA
>CAZQXC010000150.1:0-5538 GCA_964597075.1 uncultured Roseivirgaceae bacterium
CTATACAATACATCGGTATAGAAAGGGGTCTCGTTTCCAAGGTGTACCGACAGCAACGGGTAAGGAATGGTACCTAGTATATACTCTCCGGTAAGTGTTACTCTACCCGTTCCCAATGGACCCATCGGCAGCTTTTTCACAATCGATAACCTGAACTTGTCGTAATCAAAATCACTACCCCCAATACCTTTTAAGCCCAGGGTATATCGAAAGGTTACGATGGGCCACTTCTGAGCTCCAAGGCTCATTCTTTCATTGTCATATTGAATAAAAAGTTCATCAAGGGCCCAACGGGATTCCAAAATAATCTCAGCTGTCTGATAGTTTTGTTGAAGGGATGAAACATCGCCTGGGTTTGTATAGTAGCCAAAATCAAAAACAGGTTTAAAGGTATTATACCGAAAAGCTACACGCTGAGAAAAACCTTTAATCAGCTCGCGCTGAAAGTTAAAACGTGTCTCATCGAAGTAATAGCCTCTTCGAAAAACACCAAACCTGGATGCTGCGAGCAATAAATAATCATCCGCCAGATTTTCATCATCGATACCCACTCTTCCCAGATCACTTCGAACGCGTAAACCCACCGTGGTCCACCGCTTTCGGTCAATAATATGCTGTACAAAAGCTGAGTACTTCATCCGTTCATCTCTAAAACCATATCCAAGCTGCGCTCCAAATACCCACTTCCTGCTAAAGTGATAATTGGTACGAAACCCTGATTGAATACGAACACCCTCAATATCATTAAGGGCCATCAGACTGAGGTAAGGGCCAACATCAATTTTCCCAAAACTTTTATAGCCGTTTATAAAAATCTTTAGTATGTCAATATAGGTTCTCACAACAGGTATATTCTGAAGCGTGTCAATCATCCGATAGACATTCTTTTCGGTCTCAGTTAACGGATCATGACGAATCGTATTCCAGTGATCTTCATCGTGTTGATTGAGAATATATCCCTCGTCCAATACAATCGGCTTATCATAGAATTTAGGAGGCTTTGGCTGATTAACGATTATATTTTTATTGGATGTATAGAACTTAGCCAATAACCCTGCCCACTGATCCCGAACTTCACCCACATCAACCAGTACCCTGTTTTTTATGGGCATCCAGGCACCACCTTCTGTTGGCGCCAACTCCTGTTGTATCCTTACCTTTTCTATAAAGTTTACGTTGGCTTGTTTGCCAATTGTAGCTTCAATCTGTTTTATAGCAAATTCATTTTTGGTAATCCACATGGTACCGGTAAAGGCCAACGCCTGCGGACTTTTTGGATAGAAATCAATACGGTAGCAATAGTCCTCCTCCACAAACAGGCTATCCATCAAATCATAATCGTAATAAAGTTTCCATCCATCGGCAATGGGTGATACAAAATCTTTATCCAGGATATTGAGCCAGTTCTTATAAAAATTATACTCCTGAAAGGAAGCACCAACCAATTGGGCCATCAGTGACCCATCTTCAAAACCTATACCGCTGATTTTAGTTTCCTTAATATTTTCGAATTTTAAGTCGGGATTGGTTCGATAATAATATTTTGATACGCTTTCAGAAATAAATATAGGAAGTACTGGCTGGCCATCTTCTCCGGCTATTCGACCAATACTGTCCAGTACTTGCGTAATACGAGAAACGATTTTCTTCTCACGAAATTTATCGGTAATGTTATCAACATCTATTTCAATTTTTGAGTAAGAATCAAGTTCGTAAGCACTCAGTTTACGCTTATCATTAATTCCTTTGTTTTTAATAATATTTCTTAGAATTGGAAATGCCGGATTTTCACCAGCCAGAATCACTATATCCCGTAACCGGGTAACTTCCTCTTCCAACTGAAAATTAATAGTCTGTGTAGCACCTTTTTGAACAACCTTTGTTCGTGCCTTGTATCCAATGTAACTGGCGAGTAGTGAATCGGTAGGTGAGTTTGTTCGAAGTTCAAATTTTCCGTCAAAGTCGGTAGTCGTACCTATGCTGGTTCCTTTGAAAACAACATTTACAAAAGGAATCGGATCGCCTGAGAAGGCATCTGTGATTTTACCCCTTACGACTGTTTCCTGAGCAAGGCTACAGGTGGTAATGAGCACAAAAGCTAACGTAAACGCTAAACGATCAATCAAATTCACAATATTGCCGTACACACGCAGTGGTTAACCTCAAAAATAATCAATTAAACTATGCTAAGGGAGTATAGGTTTCAATTCAGGAAATAATATTGATTTCTTCCTTTTCACCTAAATATTGTGGGCTTGTTTTGAGTATATATAAATCCAGAACGGCTTTGGCACGAGCAAAGAACTCCCTGGTCCTTACTTTATTGACTGACTCAAGTTCAGGTTCCTCCGCCCCCATAGCGACAGCATCAATCCCATAATAATCGCAAATAAATAACGCCCGATAACTATGAAAAGGTTGTGTGATAATCAAGATTTTATCTTGTCCGAAAATTTCCTTACTACGAACCACGGAATCCAGTGTTCGGAGTCCTGCATAATCCAATGTTATAGCAGAAGCAGGAACCCCCCTTGCCACCAATGCTTTACGCATTTCTAACGGCTCATTATAATACTTGGTTCGATTGTCACCGCTTAAGATAAAATGATCAATTTTACCAAGCTTAAATAACTCGGCTGCCCTATCCATCCGATGATCGAAAAATGGATTAGCCCCACCGCCAACAACTTTATGGCTTGTTCCTAAAACAAGGGCCACCCGGTGATCCCTTAATTGATCACTATCTTTAAACACCCGTGACTCTGTACTCTTTACAACCCAGATATTGGCTATGAGGAAAAACAAAAACACGGAAGCACAGGTCAAAAAAAGCACAAGCTTTACCCACTTCATGAGAGGAAATTAAAACCAACAGGACAAAGCTAAGGATTTAAACGAAGAAACTCCTTTTCAAGAATTTGTGAGCGCTTAACCATTTTTCTATACCAGGCCAGCCGTAATTCATCCTTTTCGTTAACGGATAAACTAAACGCTTCTTGTTCACGCCTGAGTTTAGTAATAACTGTACTTAAGCAAATCGCCACGCTGGCTGAAATATTAAAACTTTCCGTAAACCCATACATCGGAATTTTTACTTTATGATCGGCATGCTTAAGGGCATACGCTGAAAGACCATTCAGTTCATTGCCAAAAACCAACGCTACTTTTGATTTAACATCAATGTCGTGAATGGACATATTATCTTCAGACGGATCAGTAGCAAAAATGCTATAACCACTGTCCTTTAGGTAGCGAAAGCATTCCTCCGTATTATTAGCCTCTTGCTGTTGATAGCGAATCAGATTCTCCCACTTATAGGAACCTTTTAGTACATACTTATTAACCTCGTATTTTGTAGTATTTTCAATCATGTGAATATCCTGTATGCCCATGCATTCGCAGGTACGAACAGCGGCACTGGCATTTTGGGATTGGAAAATATCTTCCAACACTACGGTTACGTGACGGGTACGCTCACACAGCACTTTCTCTACAAGTTGCTTTTTATGCTCAGATATGAACTGAGCAAAATAGTCAACCAGCAATATTTCCTGCCTGGAAAGTGACATCAAAAAAAATTAGCTAAATAAAGCACCGGCAATCGTGGCTGTCATCATAGTAGCCAGCGATGCAGCCATCAATGCACGAATACCTAACCGGGACAAATCGCCCTGGCGATTAGGTGCCATACTGCCAATACCACCTATCTGTATAGCAATGGAACTGAAGTTAGCAAAACCACACAACGCATACGTTGAAATGATGATAGATTTATTACTCAGCACGTTCAACGATTTCATTTCGGCTAACCCTAAGTAGGCCACAAATTCATTAATAACCAGTTTCTGTCCGAGTAAACTTCCTACATAAATCGTCTCCGACCAGTCTACCCCCATCACAAATGCAAGCACTCTGAATAATTGACCAAAAATGTATTGAAGTGAAAATCCAGTAAAAGAACCATTTGTGGTAGATTGAACCCAGGTGTTTAATCCCGTCCAGGCACCAATACCATCAACCAAGATCCAGTTAATGGCATAGATTATAGCAATGAAGGCCAACAGCATACCACCAATATTCAGCGCCAGTTTAATGCCATCCGCAGCACCGGTTGCAAATGCATCAATTACATTAACACCGATTGCTTCTTTATTTACATTCAATTGCCGGTCAATTTTTTCAGGTTCATTTTCGGGCAGAAATATTTTAGCCATAACGATAGCCGCAGGCGCATTCATAAGAGAGGCGGAGAGTAAATACGTTGCGAACTTTCCATATTGCTCAGGATCACCTCCTCCCAGAAAAGTAATATAAGCTCCCATTACACTACCCGCTATGGTGGCCATCCCCCCTGTCATTAAACAATGAAGTTCAGACTGCGTCATCCTGGCTATAAACGGCCGGACAAGAAGCGGAGCTTCCGTTTGGCCTAAGAAAATATTCCCGGCAGCAGAAAGACTTTCCGCACCAGATAACCGCATGGTTTTGGTCATGACCCATGCGAAAACGTAAACTATTTTTTGAAGTATACCGAGGTAATACAAACCTGCCGTTACTGACGAAAAGAAGATAACCATGGGCAGCGCCTGAAATGCAAACAGAAAGCCGAGCCCATGACGGGTACCCTCTTGATTGTCGCTGTTAAAGGCAAGGTCACCAAATAAAAACTGCGCCCCCTTTCCGGCAAAACTCAGAAATGTCACAAAACCATCGCCTAAGGCACTGAACCCTTGCTGAACAAAAGTCACCTTCGATATAAGGAGGGCAATTACGATTTGGAGGATAACACCCGAAGCTACAAGCTTCCAGTCAACCCTCTTACGGTACATCGAAAAAGCAAAAGCAATCGCTATGATTACACTAAGACCAATTATTCCGCGGAGGTAGTCCACAACATTAGTTTCGTTTGCTCAATTCATCCCTGATTTTGGCTGCCCGTTCGTAATCTTCTTTATCGATGGCGTCCTTAAGAATTTCATTCAGCTTATCTACTGAATAATTTTTAAGGTCTTCCGATCTGCGCGAAGCGGGTTCCTTTTTTACTTTGGACTTCTGTTCTACCTTAGGTTCGTCTTCTTCCTGTTCATCGGTAAGCACAATACCGGCTTCAGCTAGAATATTTTCGTACGTGAAAATTGGTGAATCAAAGCGAAGGCCTATGGCAATGGCATCGGAAGGCCGGGCATCAACTTCAGAACGTTTTAGACCATCGGAACAAACAATTTTAGCAAAAAAAACACCTTCCTTTAGATCGGAGATGACTATTTCCTCTACCGTAAAATGAAAGTTATTAGCAAACGACTTAAACAAGTCATGCGTCATCGGTCTGTTCGGAATAATCTTCTCAATCTCAATGGCAATAGCCTGCGCTTCAAACATTCCAATAATAATCGGAAGGCGTCTGTTGCCTTCTGTTTCACCTAATACCAATGCAAATGAACCCGCTTGGGATTGACTTGATGAGAGGCCGAGTATTTCCAGTTTAATTTTCTTCACAATTTATTTGGCTGCTTTTATCGCGTCATTCAATTTAGGTAA
>CAZQXC010000151.1:0-2210 GCA_964597075.1 uncultured Roseivirgaceae bacterium
TGGGATAAAGTAACCGGTGAGATTGATCGCAGCGTGGCCGAATATTGGAAAGAAAATTACGACCTGCGTTACATCCTCGAACGCGACTGGGCAACATTGGGGCCAAAACTTGAAGGCAAGATTCACATCTATTGTGGTGATATGGATAATTACTATTTGAACAATGCCGTGTATTTAATGGAGGAATTTTTAAAGAAGACAAACAATCCTTTCTATGGTGGCGAAGTAGATTATGGCGACCGTGCCGAGCACTGTTGGAATGGCGATCACAACAATCCGAATTACATTTCGCGGTTGCGCTATAACACCATGTACCTGCCGAAGATTTTAAAACGCATTGAAGCAGGCGCACCAAAAGGTGCTGACTTGAAAAGCTGGAAATACTAAAATGTACTTAGGTGCTTAAGTGTTTGAGTGTGTTTGTGTTGCCTTTAACAAAAACCCTTAGATACAAACACACCTAAACACGTTAGGAGCTCATGCCAAACACACTGGTCGTGATCAATATCATCACCGCTACCAGGATGCCCAGGGTAAGAAAAATCAGCCGGTTTAAATTGAGTGCTTTCATAGTCGCAGATGTCTCATAGACTACCAGAACGACATGAAAGTTGTATGGAGCTGTTAATTTTTTTCGAAGTCGGCAAAATTACCGCAAGCATTACCGGATTTCGCAGTTTCTGATGACTTGAGTTTTGGTCAACGACTTGCGCTCTGTGGCTGCTTTTACGTCAACGGCAACTAATCCATCCCAAAAGCCCACACCTTAACGGTCCGATTTTAATTTATCTGTCCGGATAGTTGAATGAACCTGAATAAAAAGTTCTGAACCACAGGTCTTGTTGAATGAATTGCAGCCGGACCACCTTCAATCGGACCTGCATCATCTGTCGGCTACTGGCGCTTCACTACCTGGAAGGTGCGAGTGATGTTAAAGCCGAAACGAATGTCTCCGTTTGAAATACTGCCCTCCGTTTCGGCCAGATAAATTCGGTCGGTCATGCCAAGGGAATTGGTGAATATTAACTGGAAAACATGCCCCCCGGTTTCAATATCAAATCCAAGACCTACGGCATTATGAAAGGGACTGTTATCTTTTTCATTCAGCCTGGGGTAATACTCCGCATGAATAGCAAAGCTGGGGGTAACTTTCGCACGCAGGCCAAGACCTAACGCAAACAAGGTATTGACGGCAATATCCTGATCAACTGTATTACGGTGTAAAATCGTTGGTGCAATCTGCAGCGAGAAAGTATTGAATTTCCTGGCGAAAAGTGCCTGTGTCGAATAGGCCATCCCATCTTGAACAATCCCCTCCTCAAATTCCTTTAGATATGATGCCCGGTAGGTTGCTGTTCCTTGAATAGTAAGCGTGAACGGGAATCCTTCCATACGTTGACGCAATACTTTATATTTCAAATATCCGTCATAGGTCTTATCTGCAGAACTTCTTCCAATTCCCAGCGTAAATTGATCGTTTAATCCATATTCCAAACCCAACCGGATATTGGCTTCATCAAGACCCCATAAGTTATATCCCCCTGAATTCAGTGTACCAAACCTATGATTAATCATAAATTCCAACTCACCTCTGCGCTTGGTTTCAATGGAGTGACCGTTTACAATTCGGGTTCCTTTGAATGTTCCTAAAACAAACTGATTATGCACCTGGGTTTCCTCTTCAAGTTCTTTCAGTAAATCATCCTGGGCATGCAGGCCAGCCACTATGCCCATCATCAGTATGACGGCAATAAAACGGATCATCATTTTTATTGGGGTTTAAATCGAACGTCAACGGTTACCTCTACTTGCTCAGCAATGTTTTGCCACATCAGTTGCGGAATCTTCACCTTGTAATCTTCAAGCCTCACCATAAATACCGCCCTAAGCGAAATCATATCGCCTTGCTTTTCAGCCGCTCCCTTTACTTCAACAGTCTGCGTAACACCATGCATCGTGAGCTGCCCTTTGGCGACCACCACCTGCTCCCCGCTTTTACCGATGTCAAATTCACGGATCGTTCCGGCAAAGGAAGCTTTCGGAAATTTATCCGATTCCATGTATTTCTCATTAAAGTGTTCCTGCATCAGCTTCTTTTCAAATTGAAATTGATTAACAGGAATAATAAAGGCTACTTCTCCTGTTTCAACATTAAAAAGTCCGCTTGTCTTTTTATTAATCGCCTTGATGTCTTCAAGTGTAGCTTTGGA
>CAZQXC010000151.1:2310-5504 GCA_964597075.1 uncultured Roseivirgaceae bacterium
AAAGTCCGCTTGTCTTTTTATTAATCGCCTTGATGTCTTCAAGTGTAGCTTTGGAATAAAACTGCACAAACCCTTCACTGAGCATAAACTTCTGAGCAGATAAATTGCCAAAAGCCAATGCTAAAACGGTAAGAAGTATGGCGCATTTCATAAAGCTTAATTTTCCGGTGCACCGTGATCCACCCAACACGCTATTAAATCTTTTTGTGCCTGTGAGAGTGTTCCGTTAGGAGGCATGTTACCGGATTGTGTTCTCGACTTGATGCCAGCTGCAAGACTTTTTGCTGTCGAGTAGGTGAATAAATCGGCTTGTGATGGATGGCATCCGCTAGCCGAACAATTATTCTCGAACAAGGTTTTGATATTCCCATTATACGTAACACCGGTTTGGTTTCCAACCTGTGCATTCACGTTGGTGGTACAACCACTTTCGT
Source organism: uncultured Roseivirgaceae bacterium (assembly GCA_964597075.1). GTDB lineage: Bacteria > Bacteroidota > Bacteroidia > Cytophagales > Cyclobacteriaceae > UBA2336. Next base: position 2,745 of record CAZQXC010000151.1, read on the forward strand.
CTTTAACCGTGATCACATAGCTTCCTGCCCTTAAACTGGTAAATACATTGCTGGCCTGAAACGTAGCTCCGTCTCTTGAATAGCTCAATGCACCCGTCCCTCCGGCTGCATTAACCGTGAGAATTCCAGTATCGGAATTACAGTCAGTATCCGCTTGTGATGATTCAACGGATGCTTCGGGGGCATTGGGTGCTGCAAGCACAACATTGGCTGTGGATTGTGTGCATCCATTCCGGTCATTAACAGTTATTACATAACTTCCAGAACTCAAGTTGGAAAAGGTAGATGAAGACTGAAACGAAGAACTGTTATTCAATGAAAATGTATAGGGCGCTTCGCCCCCGGTTGCCGAAACTGTAATGGAGCCATTGTTCACCGAACAGGAATTCGGATTGGTTGTCCCCGTTACCGACAAGGTAAGGTTAACCGTTGAGCAATCCACTTTGGTAGGCTCATCGTTACTGCTGCAGGATAGTAATACTAGCGTTGACAACAGCACAATAAACGGGTTTTTGGTTTTTACGAAGCGCAATATCATAAGTGAATTTATTGGTTTTAGGATTCAAACAACGATTTGAAGTACATTGTTTTACCAGACATTGGGTTAGCATTCCATGCCAGAAATCAAATACTTTTCTAACACGAAATAAAAGAGGATAAATGGTTATTTCCGGTGACCATGGTCACCACCCGCTTATCAATTCTCCTTACCTTCACCAACCGTTCAAAAACATCGATTTATGAAAAAATTACTACTCACATTTTTTGCCTCAATCACAGTCATGGCAACAGTTTTAGGCCAGGGCACCATGCTGCTGCGCCAGCCTACTATTTCCAACGATCACATCGCATTCGTATACGCCAACGATTTGTGGATTGTCTCCAAAGACGGAGGCGATGCCCGAAGGCTCACCTCCAACGAAGGCATGGAAGCCAATCCCCACTTCTCGCCCGATGGAAAACACATCGCCTTCACCGGGCAGTACGATGGCAATACCGATGTCTACCTCATCCCCACCGAAGGCGGACAACCTGAACGCCTCACGTGGCATCCCGGTGCCGACCAAGTAACAGGATGGACGCCCGATGGTGAATTCATTTTGTTTGCCTCCAGTCGCGATGGTTCATTGCCCAGCCTCGAATCAAAAATTTTCAAGATCAGTAAGAAAGGTGGCATGCCCGAAGCATTACCCATTCCCCGTGCTGTAGCCGGTGAAATTTCGGAAGACGGCAAACATATCGCCTATCAGCAGATTGGTTTCTGGGATCCGGAGTGGCGCAACTACCGCGGTGGTCAGGCCAAGCCTATCTGGATTGTAGACCTGAAAACCTACGCACTGAAGATGACACCACAATCGGATAACGAACGGCATACCGACCCCGTATGGTTAAACAACGTAGTGTACTTTTTATCCGAACGCGACTACGCCAACAATGTGTGGTCGTTTAATCCAGCCACCAACGAACTGAAACAACAAACCTTCCATGCCGACTTCGATGTGAAGAGTCTCGATGGCGGTGGCGGACTGGTCGTATATGAACAAGGCGGTTGTTTACATACACTCAATCCCGCCAGCAGCACAACCAAAAAATTAACCATCAACGTGCGGGGCGATTTTCACTGGGCACGCGAACGCTGGCAGGATGTTCGTTCCACTGCATTGCTGAATGCAGCCCTCTCACCCACCGGACAGCGTGCGTTGTTTGAGCACCGCGGAGAAATTTTTACCGTACCGAAAGAAAAAGGAAACTGGCGCAACATTACCAACTCTTCCAATGCAGCCGATCGCTCACCGGTGTGGTCGCCCGATGGTAAACGCATTGCATACTTCAGCGATGTAAGCGGTGAATATCAACTTATGATTACCGACCAGGAAGGACTTGAAAAACCAAAAGTGATTTCCATTCCCAATCCCACATTCTTCTTTAAACCTCAGTGGTCGCCCGATGGGAAATACATCGCCTACACCGATACGGATTACAACCTTCTGTTTACGGATGTGAATTCCGGCATAACCAAAAAAGCAGACACCGAACGGTACGCCCATCCAAACCGTTCGCTGAATCCGGTATGGTCGCCCGACAGCAAGTGGCTTGCCTATGCACGCCTCATCGACAGCAACTATAAAGTGATTCAAGTGCACAACGTAGAAACCGGCCAGAACCTACAGCTTACCGATGGCATGGCCGATGCCATCTCCCCCGTGTGGGATGCCACCGGAAAGTATATCTACTTCCTCGCCAGCACGAATTACGGATTGAATACCGGCTGGCTCGACATGAGTTCCTACGATCGCCCCATAACCCGCGCGCTCTACCTGATCGTGTTAAACGCAACGGATGCATCCCCCATCGCACCACGCAGCGATGATGAAAAAGACAAGCCGAAAGAAGAAGCGCCTGCAACTCCTCCTGCTGCAAAAGGCAAAGCAACACCATCTCCTGTGCCTACGCCTCCAGCAAAAACTTCGGTGGTTAAAATTGATATGGCTAACATCGATCAGCGTATACTCGCAGTTGATGTTCCGCAGCGCAATTATGTAGCCCTTTATCCCGGTCCGGAAGGTTATGTATTCTATGCCGAAGTTGTTGCGAATCAGCAGGGCGCAACGCTGCATCGTTACAACTTTAAAGATCTGAAAACAGAAGTATACCTCACACCGGTTAACGATGTGAGTATTTCCAATGATCGAAAGTCGCTACTCTACCGGAGTAATTCCACGTGGGGAATACTCGGCACCAGCGACAACAATAAAAAAC
>CAZQXC010000152.1:0-5406 GCA_964597075.1 uncultured Roseivirgaceae bacterium
GCTTCATAAAATGCCTGGTTTAATTCAAAGTTTGTACTGGAACTAACGGGTCGTGCGGTAGTCACTAAACCAATCGCACCACCTTTAGGCTGAAGCAGGCAAAGTTCACCGCCAGATGGAAATACAGGATCGTCTTGCCGACCAAATTCGCACGTAGCGGTAACGAGTAGTGGTAGGCGTTCATTTTTTAAGTTCTGAATTTGCACCTCATCAAAAATTCTTTCCTGTGCCCATTGCCGCTCACTTCCATGACCGGTGTAATTAATTACCAGTGCTCCATCGTTAAATGCTTTTTCAATTTCTTTTTTGGTTTCAGGCGAAACCTGACCACCTGCCCCTGGTATTTGCGGATAAGCATCCAGGTAAATCTTTTTTACGTCATATAGGGAGTGATTTAAATCGATGTTTCGTGCCATTTGGTCGGACTGATTTTGATGGATATTAAAATCACCATCATCGGCAATGAAAACAATTTCTTTTCGCCATCGATTAAAAAGTTTCAGATCAGTATCGTAACGGATTATTTTGTCAACTACATTTTTTGCTTCGGCTATGGAATTAACCGGAATTCGTCCAACTCCAATTTCCATAGTATGTTGATCAACCGGGTTCTCGCGCCATTCACCCTCATGATCTTCCATAAAACCAAAAAAATCATCGGAAGAGTAGGTTAATAATGGATGAAGTGAATTTACTGATTGGTAAGTGGGCACATAATTTTTGTTGTCGATCAGGATGTCTTTATAATCGTAGGAACCCTTACCAAAAAGCAAAAGCGATTTAAGTTTGCCTGGATTTTTATCGTAGAAATGTTTAGCCAAATCACGAATGGCCGTTACGTCTTGTTTCCCCCCGGAAAACTCATTAAACACCTCCGTGGTGGTTGCCACTAATACTGTCAGGTTGTTGAAACTCTCACGGTGTGTCTTCAGGCGTAAAGCTTCAGCTTTAAAATCCGGATGCGTAACAATGAGCAGATCGGGCGATGATGACCCCCGAAGGTTTTGATTCGCTGTGGCACCAATGAGTTTTGGTGCAGGGGCATTTGGAAGAAAGACAATGAACTCTTTCAGAGTAGAAGTAGGTGTGGCGTATGAAGTACTCGCTGCTCCAAAACCGGCTTGCTGAAATTTCGCTTCTACCGGATTGGTGATGTCCCACACGAATGCCTGTGAATTGGTTTGACTAATTTCAAATTTCGAAATGGGTTGCAATACGCTGGATGAAGACCGGAAAATAGTTTGGTTACCATAAAGACGTAGCTGCTGCTTTACCTGTATCAGGCAATAGTCAAGATAGCCAACCGAACTTCCTGTGACACTCTTTATATACTGATAGCGTAGTTCTTGTGTGCTCCGTCCGGAGGCTGAAACAAATGAACTATACGTAAAAAAGGTATCAGCCGCATGACGACCTTTTATGCCGTACTGGGCATTGGGTATGGCTGCAATGGAATGTTGCCCGACCTGAACGTCATTCAGGAATACATTAAATGATGTGCTTGAGAAGGATTGAGCCATTACATCGGAGACCACTTTAATTGGAGTGTTATCAACTATGTTACTCAGGTTAACGCGTATGGTTTGATCTGTTGTAAGCTCAAATCTTTCCCCAAACCACTCGCGGCCGGATTTCAGAATATTGTATTGATCAATTTCGTGGTACTGGTAATTGTCGAACTCCTGAACCACAGGAAAATTTCCAGATAAATTTTCGGTTACAGAAATTCGCTTACCGGGTGTATCGCCTGTGGTTATGAAGTAATAGTTCTCCTTAGCATAGCGATTTTTTTCGTATTTAAATATTTCGCGGGTTTCATGATACGTAATTTTGTCAGCGCCTTCTCCATAAAATAAAATGTAATCCGATTGATTGAATACTCCATCTTCTTCTCCTTGAATGAAGATGGCGCATTCAAGTAAATCAACAGGTCGTGGGTCACTATTTTTTTGCGGTAGCATACCTGCGCCTTGTGTATAGATTTTGATTTTTCGGGGATCAACATTTGAGGTGTTGAACCCCATTTTTTTTAAGAGACTTTGATCAATTTTGTATACGCCATTTTTATCAATGGCCATTTTATACCAATTGCCGGTAGCGAGTACCGAATTTTGGGCGGTGACGTTAAACGATAAGGTCAGGCCAGCCATAAAAATGACTGCGTATAAATAAAACCAGGCTATGGTAGTGTTTCTCAGCACGAATTGGGAAATTATCTTCTTATTTGGAAATTACCTGTAGTCCTAACGACAAAGCGATATATAAAATTATGACCAAAGGTATGGCTGCCGCCTGCCAATTGGCCAATACTAATACGGAAAGAATAAGGAAGGTAAACCTGATTTTGTTCTCCAGCCAGGTGAAATTCTTGAATTTAAGAGCAAATAACTCAATGGGCGAAACCAATAACCAGGAGGATAATGCAATAATAGAAACCAATATCCATGGATTCGCCAGCCATTGCTGTAGTGCAATTGATTGAAGGGGAATGGCTGAAAGCAACAATGCATTTGCCGGTGTAGGTAACCCCCGGAAGGAATCTTTTTGCGTATCGTCAATGTTGAAAATTGCGAGACGCATAGCTGAGAATAGGGCTATGGAAAATGAGAGAAAAGGCAGATAATTCCCGGCATCGGCATTCCAGAATTTGTAAATAACCACAGCAGGCAGTAACCCAAAGCTAATTACATCGGCCAGTGAATCAAGCTCCTTGCCGATTGGTGAACTTACTTTTAAGCTGCGTGCTGTGAAGCCATCAAAAAAATCAAACATGCATGCAGCCCAAACAAAATAGGCAGCCGGTACGCTTCGATTCTCCAACGCGAAAACTATTCCGATGCATCCGCACAGCAGGTTACAACACGTAAGGAAATTAGGGAGATGTCGGATCATCGGTTCATTGTTCAATTAATGCCGCAAAACGGATTGGTTCTTTTTTCGAAGCCGATTGTGGTTGTTGGCCCATGCCCGCAATATACAGTAACATCATTGGGTAGGGTAAAAAATTTCTCATGAATGCTGTTGATCAGCGTATCGAAATCTCCACCAGGCAAATCTGTTCTTCCTATACTATTCTGAAATAAAACATCACCACCAATAAGCGCTTTGGTTTGGCTATCATATAAAGCAATATGACCGGGGCTGTGGCCAGGGACAAACAATATCTCGAGCGATTGATTACCGAATTCTATGCGATTATTTTCATCTATGAACTCATCAGGTGTTGAATCCTGATAGCTATGAAATCCATAGTTAGGCGCATACGTTTTAACTGCCCTTAACAAGGCTTCTTCAATTGGATGAATGAAGAGCTTTACCTTGAAATGATATTTTATAAAGGCATTGCCCAGCACATGATCGATGTGGCAGTGTGTATTGATGAGCTTCTTTACCGTTAATTGATTCTTCGTTATGAAGCTGCTTAGTGCTTCTTCCTCTCGTTTGTCAAAGCAACCCGGATCTACAATAATGCATTCTTTGGTATCATCATACAATACATAGGTATTTTCCTGAAATGGATTGAATTCAAAGCTTTTAATTTGCAGCATCTTCAAAAGTTATCCGTAAAATTAATCCGGATTTGGTTAGAATGTTTACCCTTGTTCTGTATTTGGCAAAATGACAGAAAAAAATGTTGATTATATAATTGTTGGTCAGGGACTGGCGGGGTCATGCCTGGCGCTTCAGTTGCTTCTTCGCAACAAGCGAATACTGGTAATTGACCGAGTCCGGGAGCATTCAGCATCACGGGTTGCAGCCGGACTTTTTAATCCGATTACCGGAAGGCAAATGGCCAAAACCTGGATGGCGGATGAGTTGTTCCCTTATCTTCATGCGTTCTATCAACGCGCAGAACTTTTTCTCCGTTCGAAATTCTTTTTTCCAATGCCTTTATACAGGCCGTTTATTTCTGTTGAAGACCAAAATGAGTGGATGGGCAGAAGTTCTGATCCTGCTTACACCGCTTACATTGAAGCATTACATGCCAATGCTATGTATGCCGATCAGGTAAATAATTCATTGGGTGGACTTTTATTAAAGCAATGTGGCTATGTTGATACGTTGCTGTTTTCAAAAGCCGTTCGGGATTATCTGACAGAGTGCAATGCCTTGCTTCATGAAGATATGATTGAACAGGATTTGAAGTTTGAGTGTGATCATATCGCATACCATGGCTGGCTGGCAAAAAAGATTATTTTTTGTAGCGGTGATCGGGCAAGAACGAGCCACTATTTTTCATGGCTCCCGATAAGGCCACTAAAAGGTGAGACACTAACGATTTCAACAGCCAAAAAAGTAGATATTATTTATAATCGAGGTGTTTACGTGGTACCTTATATCTGGAAAGTTGGCGCTACCTACAATACCCGTGACACTACACCATCCACCACGGAAGACGGTAAGCATGAGTTGGTTGAAAAGCTTAATGAATTGGTGACTTTCCCATACACGATCGCGAACCAGCAATGGGGCTTTCGGCCAACTACTCCAGACCGCAGGCCCATTCTGGGGCCACATCCCGCCTTTGAACAAATCGTATTTTTTAATGGTTTAGGAACCAAAGGTGTTAGTCTGGCGCCTTATTTTTCGGATGAATTAACCCGTTGGATGGAAAATGGGCACCCCATAAACCATTCCGTGTCAATTAGTCGTTATAAATCATTATATTCGAAATCTGCTTAGAATGATAGTTTCTGTGAGATCTGTGAGAGTTGTATCCCTGCTTATTCTATTGGTTTTTACGGCCGGTACCAGTGTGCTGGCACAACAGGCCCGTGAAGTTTACGGTAAAAACCGGCAACAATTCCGCACGTTCGATTGGCAATATTTAAGCGGTGAGAATTTCGATGTGTATTATTACGACAATCGCAGGGCTATAGCCACGGAAGCGTTGCAGTACCTTGAACTTGAGTTTGACCGGATTACCGACCTGATTGGTTATCCCCCTTATTTCAAAACAAAAATTTTTCTCTACAATTCTCTTTCTGATTTGCGGCAGAGCAATGTTGGCTTAAACAAAACCTATTTTAACATTGGCGGTGAAACGGACTTTGTTAAACCCTACGTTGAAGTGGCTCACTTGGGTACTGCCCAGGAATTGAAAAGTGAACTTTTATATAAAATCAGTGAACTCCTTCTTAACGAAATGATGTATGGAGGGAATCTGAAGGATATTTTTCAGAGTGCTTTGCTAATGAATCTACCTGATTGGTTTGTGAATGGCGCAGCATTATATGTAGCCCATGGATGGACCGCAGAAATGGATGATTATATACGGCAAGTAATTTCAACAAAAAATGTAAAAAGGATAAACAAGTTTAGTGGATATGAAGCGACTTTAATAGGGCAATCGGTATGGAATTTTATTGTGGAACGGTATGGGAAGAGCAGTATTTCCAATATACT
>CAZQXC010000153.1:0-5335 GCA_964597075.1 uncultured Roseivirgaceae bacterium
CCTGTTCAGGCATTGGTACATCAATTTGCATTGGCTTCAATACAACATGAAGGGAATACATTGATTTCCAACTACACTGCAGGCAATCAATGGTTTTTCAATGGTGTTGAAATTCCCGGTGCTACAAATCAGCATTATCATGCTGAAGAATCCGGATTGTATTCAGTTACTGTTTCCACAACAGGTGGGTGTACTACGGAAGATGATGTTCAGTTTGTGTTTACCGGTATGGAGACAAGTGTAGACCGCACCATAAGGGTTTTCCCTAATCCTACTCAAGGTATACTGCGTATTGAAGTTGAATCAGTTGTGCCGGTTATGGTTAGGGCAGTAGATATAACGGGTAAAGAGCAGGCTGCATCAATCCTAAGAGGTTCGGGTCCAATCATGTCCGGAGAGATTGATTTAACTTCCAATTCTGATGGAATTTATATATTGTATATACAGAAAGGTGATTTAGTTCATCAAGTGAAAATTATTAAGACCAGCAAATGAAGACCCGCGCTTTAATCTTTTTTCTGTTACTTTTTTCGGTAACCCTATGGGCTCAGCCCGGTGACCCGGCTGGTGACCCTGATGTCCCCATTACAGGCATTGAATGGCTGCTGGCGGCTGGTGCGGCCCTGGGCATAAAGCGCTTTCTGAATTCGAGGAAGAAGGTTGAATAAACCTGTAGATCTTGTTCTCCAAAGTAATCCATAATCTTAAAATATTACCCCGGTGGGTCATCGTCTCTATCGACCTTGTTATTCTCGCCTTTTCAACCCTGCTGGCGTATTTACTACGCTTTAATTTCTCTTCTTCTGACTTAGTAAAAAATGATTTTGAGACAGGCGTCTTGGTGTATACCCTAAGCGGGGCGCTTGCGATTTTTATTACCGGGAGTTATCGTGGAATCATCCGTTATACAGGCATTCAGGATGGTGTTCGCATATTTTATATGCTGTTGATTAATGTAGCCTTAGTGTGCTTTACCAACCTGCTCTATCATTACAACACGCAGCGCAATCTTATTCCTTATTCGGTCATCTTTATCAGTTTTCTTTCTTCTTTTCTTTTCTTGTTCAATTACCGATTGCTGGTAAAATACTTCTTTTCCTATTATAGAAATGCGTTGGCGAAGCGAAGCAATGTACTGATTTATGGTGCAGGACAATCCGGTATGATTACCAAACAAGTGATTGAAGCCTCTTCCAACATGCGGGTGGTTGGTTTTCTGGAAGATGACAACAATAAGGCCGGCAAAGTATTGGCGGGTTCAGCGATCTACTTTAACCGATCAAAATCAAATATTGAAGATTTGCTCATATCACTCAATGTAGATGAACTGGTGATTACGGTTAAAGACTTGAACTATGATCGCAAGTCTGAAATTGTTGACTCTTGCTTGCGGCATCAGGTTAAAATAAGGACGATTCCCCCTATTGAGCGGTGGGTTAAAGGCGAACTCAGTCTGAACCAAATTAAGGACGTAAATATTGAAGACCTCTTGGGTAGGGAATCGATTAAGTTATCCAATGAGCATGTAAACAGGGAGCTAACGGGGAAAGTCATTTGTGTTACGGGAGCAGCGGGCTCCATTGGTCGTGAGATTGTATTACAAGTCATTAATTATCGTCCCTTAAAAGTAATATTGATTGATCAGGGAGAATCCGCGTTGTACGAGTTAGAGCGTGAACTGGATGGACTCGCTTCAGGTATTGCCTTCTTTCCCTACCTGGCCGACATCACCAATTATGAAAGGATAGAGTCAATTTTCACGGATCATAAACCGCACATAGTTTTTCATGCTGCGGCCTATAAGCATGTCCCCATGATGGAAGGCAACCCTTCGGAGGCAATACTTTGTAATATTCTGGGGACGAAGAATCTGGCGGATACCGCTACGAAATTCAACGTGGAAAAATTTGTTATGATTTCTACAGACAAGGCAGTGAACCCTACGAATGTGATGGGTTGTTCCAAGCGTATAGCAGAAATTTATGTCCAATCATTAAATAATCATCTTGAAAACTCAGGGAAACGCCATACCCTTTTTGTTACTACCCGATTTGGGAATGTGTTAGGTTCGAACGGATCCGTTATTCCGTTATTTAAAAGGCAAATTAAGCTAGGTGGTCCGGTAACCGTAACACACCCGGAAATTACACGTTACTTCATGACCATTTCTGAGGCGTGTCAATTGGTTCTGGAGGCCGGTGCCATGGGAAAGGGAGGCGAGATTTTTATTTTTGACATGGGCCAATCCATCAAAATTCTTGATCTCGCCAAGAAGATGATCCAGCTTTCTGGATTGGAGCCTGGAAAAGATGTTGAAATTGTTTTTACCGGACTTCGGGAAGGTGAGAAGCTTTACGAAGAATTACTCGGAGATAAAGAGAACACATTGGCAACCCATCATCCCAAAATAATGAAAGCCCGTGTTTCTGAATATGCCTTTACAGATATCAACAATTATATTGAATTGTTCTGGGACCTGTTAAACGACCGGAACGAATTAAAGATGGTTGCCTTGATGAAAGAACTTGTTCCAGAGTTTAAGAGTAATTATTCGCGTTACGAAGTACTGGATCGGCAGAAGTAGTACGTGGACTAACGCCTTTTCTTGTAGTAAGCTTTACGTTTCGAACGGTAAAGTTTGCTGTTAGAGTTCCAGAAAACATCATCAGGAATATAAAACTCCAGTTTAGCCTGCAATAGCATATAGCCATCGTTTTTATCAGCGTTTCCTCGCTGTGTGCCAGGGGCAACTTCAGGCAACCCAAGTTCTGGTCTTCTATCAGAAAGGGCAGCGGCAATGGGATCGGAGAATGCCGCAGAACCCAGGTGAACAGTGCTGACATCATCCAGGTAGTCGGTAAAGGTTATCCGGTATATACCTTCAATGGCAAAATTGGTAAAGGGGTTAATCATTAACCGAACACCTAATCCATAAGGGATAACAAAATTAAATTTACTGTACTCTACACCTTCTGTTTGAAGCGGCTGCAGAGCAACTTTTTCTCCTTGATATTCAGTTTTTGGATTGGAGTATAATAACCCTACGCCAGCCAGCGCGTAGAAATTAAGTCTGGGCCGCTGGTAATACCGCTGACCGTGCGGAGCCAGGTTGATTGCCCCCATGGCATTTAATTCTATGTTATTCGAAGTAAACGAAAGATTTCTTCTCACCCGGCTGGCATCATCAGCATCCGCATCATTACCCTCAATTTGAAACCAGGTCACTTCTGAACGAATGCTAACGCGGTTATTCAAATAATACTGCATACCAATATTCACGGAAGGCTTCGCATCCAGGTAATTTCCTGGATTGGCTAATTCGCCATAATAAGTAGCTGTACCAATACCCACGGAACCAATAATGGATCTTTCCCTGCGCACGGCATAAAAGCTTTGAGCGCTAAGCCATTCGGGTAAAAACAGGACCAATACCAACAGCAGACGTAAAATTCTCATATCAAGCGCATTATATCCCACTAAAGTAGGGATTTTAAGTCTTTTTTAAAAATCCACTAAAAATCAGGCTAAAACCTCTTTTACTTTCAGGGCTGCATCTTTCAGCACAATAGCGGAATATACCTTCAAACCGGATTGTTCAATGATTTTTGCCCCCTCCTCCGCATTGGTGCCCTGAAGCCGTACAATGATGGGAACATTAATATTTCCGATTTTCTTGTAGGCCTCCACCACACCATTAGCAACCCGGTCACAACGTACAATACCGCCAAAAATGTTAATCAGAATGGCCTTAACATTGGGATCTTTGAGAATGATCCGGAAACCCGCTTCCACGGTTTCGGCATTGGCTCCACCACCCACATCCAGGAAGTTGGCCGGTTCACCACCAGAAAGTTTAATGATATCCATGGTGGCCATAGCCAGCCCGGCTCCATTAACCATACAACCGACATTCCCATCGAGTTTAACGTAATTAAGGCCTGCTTTGCCAGCCTCTACCTCTAACGGATCTTCTTCGGTCAGGTCACGTAGCTCGGCCAGATCTTTATGGCGATATAATGCGTTGTCATCCAGGTTTACCTTGGAGTCAACCGCTAATATTTTATTATCGGAAGTCTTGAGCAAAGGGTTGATTTCAAACATGGATGCATCCAGTCCAATGTAGGCATTGTACAGTGATTGAATGAATTTCACACCTTCCTTGAAGGCATTGCCTTCCCACCCCATTGCAAAAGCAACCTTGCGTGCCTGAAAGGCCTGCAATCCAATGGTAGGATCAATCCATTCCTTAACAATCTTTTCCGGGTGTGTTTCAGCTACTTCCTCGATGTTAACGCCACCTTCGGTTGAAGCCATAATTACCGGAACACCCTTGGAGCGATCGAGAAGAATACTCATGTAATACTCTTTGGGTTCGGCTTCACCCGGATAATACACATCTTCGGCAATCAATACCTTATTTACCACTTTACCATCGGGCCCGGTTTGGTGAGTTACCAGGGTTCCACCCAAAATGGCCTTCACTTTTTCAGGTACTTCGGCTAAACTTTTGGCAAGCACAACACCTTTCGAACCGGTTTCTTTTACAACACCCTTTCCGCGTCCACCGGCATGTATTTGTGACTTGATCACAAACCATTGGGTTCCTGTTTCTGCCTGAAGTTCTTTGGCTGCCTGATGAGCTGCATCGGGGTTGTCGGCTACAATACCGCGTTGAATGGCCACACCAAATTTTCTCAGTATTTCCTTGCCCTGGTATTCGTGAATGTTCATGAATTTTTATTTTGAGGCTAAACTACTTTATTTAACCTTTTAATTCAAAGAAATCTGTGTGAATACCCCGCTGGTTAAGACTGTTGATGTTGAAAAATCCTATGGATCGCTTAAGGTACTGAAGGGCATTAATCTGGAAGTAAATGCGGGGGAGATTGTAGCCATTGTCGGTGCTTCCGGTGCTGGTAAAAGTACACTGCTGCATATTATAGGAACACTGGATACACCCGATACCGGTAAGTTGATGCTCAAGGGTTTGGATGTATTCAGTTACTCATCTAAAAACCTGGCGGCATTCCGGAATAAGTCGATTGGGTTTGTATTTCAGTTCCATAATTTGTTGCCGGAATTCACGGCATTGGAAAATGTAATGATTCCGGGATGGATTGCCGGCAGAAATAAGGAAGAGGTTAAAAAGAAAGCGAAAGAGTTATTGGAGTTACTGGGGCTGGGTTCAAGGCTCGATCATAAGCCTTCTGAATTATCCGGGGGGGAGCAACAACGAACCGCTGTAGCAAGAGCATTGATTAACGACCCCGTGTTGGTGCTGGCCGATGAACCTAGCGGTAACCTGGATTCGAAAAATGCCCAGGAGTTACATCGG
>CAZQXC010000154.1:0-5334 GCA_964597075.1 uncultured Roseivirgaceae bacterium
TGATTAATAAATTTGTGTTTGAGGCCAATTTTGAAAAGCGTATAACCATTCACGGAAATGGTGAGCAGGCCCGAACGTTTATTCATATTGATTTGATTTCGCAGGCACTCGCAAATGTATTATCATCAAACCTTAAAAGCGGAACGTACAATCTGGTCGATCGCACGCTTTCCGTAATTGATATTGTAGATGAATTGAAACAACTCATTCCTGAGCTGGAATTTATCCTGATCAATCAACATATGAAGCTCAACCAATTGGTAATAAAGGCGAATACCGAGATAAATGCACAGCTGGGTATTCATAACCCCAAAACCATCCGCGAAGAGCTTCAGGAATTTTTAGGTAAGCTCAGCTTCTGATCAGAAATCGCTTATTTGAGTGAGATCGTGAAAATTAAATACTCCAAGATTTAGCCCCAGGGTAATTTCATGTGAGGTAAACCTTGTTCCAACCGACTGATTGGTTGGCATTTCAAATACATAGCCAAACCGGAAATCCTTAAACTTTATCTGGGCTAAAAGGCCATACGTATTGAAATTGCGTGTAAGGACACCTATGGCATAACGTTCATCAATGTTGAATTGAAAATTCAGATCTGTTGACAGCGGAGAACCACTTACAGCCCTGAGTAAAACAGCAGGCTTTAGTTTTACTCTGGTGGAGAGTAAGAACACATAGGAGGCAAATCCATAGAAGTGCTGGGTATATAGTGCGGCCGTAACATCGTTATAGGTTTCGCTGGTTTTCAGCATGCGGGGTACCGATAAGCCTAAAAAGAGGTTATCCGTTCTATAAATTACACCCGCTCCAAAGGAGGGTGAAATCACATTTTGATTCGCATTAAATAATGGGTCAGTAGGATCAGCGATGTTTAGTTCGCTGTTATCACTTTGGAAACTCATAATACCGGCCTGCAAGCCAAAGGAGATGTAGCGATAATCATCGAAGCGAACTTTGTAGGCATATGTACCCTGAATGAAGGTGTTTGTGTTTTCTCCCACCTTATCTTGCGAGATAATCAAACCAACGCCCATCCGGTTGTCAAAGAGGCTGGTATGCCCGGTGGCCGAAAGGGTAGTGGGGCTCCCGTCAAAACCCGCCCATTGTTTGCGGTAGCCTGCCATCAGGTTCATGTAATTATTCATACCTGTATAAGCCGGGTTAATCAGGAACGGGTTATTCAGGTATTGCGAGTATAGCGGGTCAACCTGGGCGTAGTTTAAGTGACTTACGGTTATCAGGAATACAACAAACAGAAGAGTAGAGGTCTTTTTCATAGATTTATTTAAGTGAGAGGTAGCCGCGAATAGTCTTTGGTTCAGTATCTAAAATTCTAATTTCGTAAAAGTAATTTCCCGGAGGAAGCCGTTGGCCATTTTTATTTAATCCCTCAAATCGCTTTCCTTTTGTGCCATTATTGTAGCCATTTATGCGTAATACCTCATCTCCCCACCGGTTGTAGACAATGACCTGGTTATTTTCTGTGGGTAAATTATCAATTTTCAGGTACCGGTTATCCAGATTCCCATCCGCAGCTACAGCATTATAGATAACAAGTTCTCCAGTGAGATTAAGTCCTGTTACACCAATGTTCTGTTCTGTAGTTAATCCTAACAGATCTGAGACACTTATTCGTAGCTGATCGGTACCAGAGAAAATGATTCCCGTGTAATCTATGTCGAGATTGACAATATCTGTTGAAACAAAATCAACTACTGCTGAAGCCCCACTGATGGGTTGTTGAACGATTTGAATAGACGAGGGATCAAGGTTGTTATCGGGATCAGAAATAATGGTTAGTAGGTTGAACGAAACTTCTTTTCCTTGTGGAGCAGGAATGAGTGTATTAGCTTCTATAATAGGTGCTGAATTACTTGCGCATATAGTTTCAACGGTTAGTTCATATTCACCATCTTCCAGGTCAGTTAAGACTTCTACATTATCTGCTGTGAATCCGTTAGGTCCCGTCCAGCTGATTGTATAAGGCTGCGGAGGTGAAAGATCAATTGCGATCTCAATAGCGCCATTAAAGAACCCGAAGCAGGAGGTGTTGGGAAGTTGCTGTGCTATAGTTATGTTTATTTCAGGAGCTGAGTTATCATTAACAACTAGCCCTGCTTCATTGGGAAAGACCTGTTCAGTACATCCCGAAGTAACATCGGTAATGTTCAAGCCGTATATTCCCGGACCTAAGCCTGATATGCCTGACGCTGTTGAGATAGGTGTGCCTTCACCTTGCTTAAGCCATGAATAATTGAAGGGACCAGGTGAGCCTGAAGTAGCTACTTCGATACTCCCGCTGAAGGGTGAGTTGCAACTTGAGTTATCAATAATAGTGAACGATAGGCTAGGTTTTATTCTGGCATCTGTCACACTAAACGAATTAAATCCTCCGCATCCTGAAGTATTGTCTACTACAGCCACTGAATAAAAACCAAAATTTACATTCGAAATGTCCTGTGTATTGGACCCATTAGACCAGGTATAAACATAGTCAGATGAGCCACCGATTACGGTTATATCAACAGCACCATTCGGATTGCTGCACAACGTTTGCGGAACAGTTGAGCCAGTGACGGTAAGTGTTGATGTATTATTGATTTGACCATTTCCTTGAATTTTACATCCGGCAATAAGGTGTTCAACCTCAATAGCGTAATAGCCACTTCTTAAGTTGGAAATAGTTTCAACACTGTTACTGGTGGTGAAGGATGCACTTGTGCCGGTAAACTCATTCTTATAACGAATCTGGAAATCACTAGGCGTAAGCGTATTTGCAATATCCAGATTAATGGACCCTATTGGCGAGGCAATACATTGTGTATTGTTGTTAAACACCAGAGTATTGAAATTGAAGTCAGTTGATTCTATTGTAAAGACTGTTGAATAATAGCAAAGTCCTCCGGCATCACTTACTTCAATAAAATAATGGCCCTGTTGTAGATTTGGTATATCCAGTGTTTCTGGCCCGCTTGATGAGCCAGAAAGTATAGTCACTCCTGTACCGGTTAGAAAATCTTGCCGGATAACGGTAAAGTCATAATCTCCGGAGATGCCAACTTCAAATGAGGCCTCCCCGTTAAACAAAGCACACTCTGTATCCGTGGTGGATAGTAGCGCAAATGTGTCATTACAGCCAATATAGGGACAGTAATAATATATATGATACGTTTCGCTCAATGAACATCCATTTACCAGATCGGTAATCGTAACGGAATATTCTCCCTCTATCAGATTGTTGATATCTTCAGTAGTGTCAGTAAATCCAAAAGGTCCTGTCCAAGAAAATTCATAAAGACCACTTCCCCCCTCAACGGTAATGTCAATTTCACCCGGACCGTCAATACACGATTCGTCTTTAATGTAGGAATTGCTCACAAAAACCACATCATTTTCTACATAGATAATTTGTTTTATAGTTTTTGTTTGGCCGGAACATACTATGTTTAACCCAAAAGCCAAGGGGATTAATAGCCAACGCATAATAAAGTCTAAGAGTTTTAATTAAAGTTAATTATTCTTAGCGGACCGCAAAAATATATTTGAAAGAAGTAAAGAAATCAAATGCATATTGTTGAGATAGTAATTATTCTTCTTGCGGTAGTTACTGCTTTAGCAGAGGTTACCGATAGAGTAAGGATTCCATATCCAATTTTACTGGTATTGGCAGGGTTAGCCATTGGATTGTTGCCCGGAATACCCAGGCTTGATATAGATCCTGATATTATTTTCTTGCTGTTTCTTCCCCCAATGCTTTATGCTGATGCCTGGTATACTTCCTGGCCAGAATTTAAAGCCGCCAGAAGACCTATATCTTTACTGGCTATCGGTTGTGTGATTTTTACAACCTGTGCTATCGCCTGGGTTGCCCGGTCCTTTATTCCCGGAATGGGCTGGCCCGAAGCCTTTGTTTTGGGGGCTATTATTTCACCCACGGATACCATTGCGGCTACAGCTGCTACGAAGGGACTTCATGTACCGAGGAGGGTGGTTACTATCATTCAGGGAGAAAGTTTAGTAAATGATTCCACGGGCTTAATTGCCTATCGATTTGCTGTGGCTGCTGTGGTAACCGGAGTATTCAGTTTTCAAGAGGCGACCCTTCAGTTCTTTTGGGTAGCAGGTGGGGGAATTCTCCTGGGGTTGGGCATAGGGTATATGTTTAAGTGGATTCACCAGATTACGCCTGACAATGCCACTACCGATACAACCTTAACGTTTATAACACCATTTGTGTGTTATCTGGTAGCCGATCATCTGGGACTTTCAGCAGTATTGGCAGTTGTGTCATGCGGTTTATTGTTGAGTAGGAAGGCTAATGAGTTTTTATCGCAGAAAGCCAGGATACAAGCCATTGCTACCTGGGATACCGTAGTGTTTATCATGAACGGAATCATATTTATTCTGATCGGGTTACAGCTTCCTTACGTTCTTGATGCCATCAGGAATTTTTCATTGAGTGATTTAATCGGTTATGGATTGTTGATCAGTTTGGCAGTAATCGTAATTCGAATTCTTTGGGTTTTTCCCGGGGCTTATGTTCCGCGTTGGTTGAGTAAACGAGTTCGTGATGATGAACCCGAAACCAATATTAAAAGTGTTACACTGGTAGCATGGTCGGGCATTCGGGGTGTGGTTTCTTTGGCTGCAGCTATGGCGCTGCCATTAACCATTGCCGATGACAGTGCCTTTCCAAATCGTGATCTGATTATTTTTTTAACCTTTAGTGTGATTTTTGCAACGCTGGTTTTGCAGGGCCTAAGCCTGCGTCCACTCATTAAATGGCTTGGCATAAAGTCGGATGGCCGTGAGGTGAAGGATGAACTGGAAGCCCGTTTGCGGATTGCCCGCAGCGTAATTGAGCACATCGAAGAAAATTATTCCCTGCTGAAGGATGATATTTTAAATCAGATCAAAACAAAATATGAAATCCGGATTCAACGGATTCTAAAGGATCAATCGCAGCAAAAGCTTGATGATGAAGTTATTCGTGAATTTTTAAATATTCAACACGAGTTGCTACAAACAGAAAGAAAGATGGTGCTTCAGTTGAGAAAAGAAGGAAAAATCACTGAAGATGTTCTGCGCAGAATTGACTATGAATTGGATTTGGAGGAGACAAGGTTAATTATGGAAAGTAAGTAATTTTAGTGGGTGTAATCCTCCTTCTTATATGCTTCTATGAATATCCTCATCGCCCCGGATAAGTTTAAAGGCACGCTTACAGCCATGCAGGTATGCGATGCCGTTGAAGCGGGTTTAATTAAATCAGGCCGGAATTTCAACATCAGGAAATTTCCCTTAGCTGATGGTGGAGATGGCACGCTGGAT
>CAZQXC010000155.1:0-5334 GCA_964597075.1 uncultured Roseivirgaceae bacterium
TGATCACCAAAAATCAATTTATTAAAATCAATATTGCGGTTACCAACACCAAAATTCAGTCCGGATGAGAACACAAATTTACTGGATACCTGAACCTTGTAGGCATATTGAAAATTGATCTGAGTCGAACGCAATCCCGCTGTCCCGGCTTTATCAACAGTAGCTAAAATACCAATACCACTATTGAGGTGATCCAGACTGTAGTCATAAGAAAACGCATAGGTAACATAGCCTTGCGTGATATTTGGCCATTGATTTCGGTGATTGGCAATAAACCTATGATCGGAGCTGGTTCCACTGAACGCTGGATTTAAATATAAAGGCGCGGCATAGTATTGTGAGAATTCCGGATCCTGTGCTTGAATCACAAAAGCCAGTAGTAAAAAAACAACTGTTAAAATATTTCTCATTATCGTATCAAGTGAATATCCCCTACCCTGGTAATCATGTTGCCATTCTCATATTTTGCTATGATCTTATAGACGTAGACATCCTGTTGACACAACTTCCCTTTGTAATATCCATCCCAACCTACTTCAGCATTTTTTGTTTCGAAAAGTAATTCACCCCATCGGTTAAATACCAGCATCTGGAATTCGGAAACACCCCGCATAAGGGGCAAAAAGTAATCATTTCTTCCATCGCCACTGCCGCTGCCGCCTAACCCGGGTGTAAATGCATTGGGAATTAAAAGTTGTGAACCCTTTTGCACGCGCACCGCTGATGCCAGGGTTGTCGTATCAGTACATCCATTGGAACTGGAAGCCACTAACTGAATAGTATAATTACCTTCTTCTTTATAAACATAGATCGGTTCTCGTTCCGATGATGTTCCACCATCGCCAAAATCCCACCAATAACTACTGGCTCCCAAACTTCGGTTACTCGTATACATTTTATCACCGGGTATGTAAAGTACCGTTGGGGCTACCGCAAAGGAGGCAACAGGATTTTCAAATACCTCAATGATACCTGCTTTGGTAATCAATACAGTGTCACCCAAAACGTTTGTGGCTGATAACGTGACCGAATAAATTCCAGGTCGGTTATAGGTGTAGACAGGATTTTCAGCTCGTGACGTTCCTTCACCTGTACCGAATTGCCAGTAATACGTTGTGGGATCAGCAAATTGAGAAAGGTTTGTAAATGAAACCGTAAGGGGTGCACATCCGGATGGTGGATCATAACTAAAATCTAAAATGGGTGGTATCGGATTTATGGTAACCGTAACGGTTTGTTGTTGAACACAAATATTATTCGTTACAGTAAGCGTAATGGTAAACGTTCCGTAGTTTCCGTATGTATGCGATCCAGGATTCACTGCTGCAGAGGTTGTTCCATCCCCAAAATCCCAGTTATATTCCCAGTTACCCGGTGTTGTATTGTTGGTAATGGTAACGGTTGAGGTGGGCAATGTTTGCGTCAGCGGTGTTGCTGTAAAATCAACCGTAATATTATCCAAGGCAGGCACCACCAACAACTGGATTGTTGCTGGACTTAAGCATCCTGCAAAATTTCTGGTTCGCAGTGTTACTTCAATGTTCTGCGGAATACCCACCCGGTTAATATCATAATTCAGTATATCTTGTCCGGAAGCTGTACTCAATACAATAGTACCGTTGATACTGATTGTCCACGAATATTCCGGTAGTCCCTTTTGCTGTGCTTCAAAGCGAAGAGACATCATGCTGCAATCAAACACCAGTGTATCAATAGTGAAATCAGAAACGGGAACTGGATTGATCCGGATGATGCGTGTTGAATCGCGGTAACAACCCGTGGATAAAGTGGCCCTTAATGTAACCTGAAAATCACGTATCGACTGACTTGTATTAATAAAGTTGTAGGTAAATGCCGGAACCGTTCCGGTACTGATGTCATCCAGTAATCCATTGACATCATTGATCTGCCATCTGTACTCCGAAGGATTGAGTGCCTGAGTTTGGTTATCAACCGTAAAACTCACTGACCGTGGTGAACAATTAGAATCAAAAGGTGAATAATTGGTGGAAATAAATCCGGATTGCGGACCCGGGAAAACGGTGATGGTTGCCGGGGAAGAAATTTGTTCGCAGCCATTGATGGTCACTACCCGAAGCCTGACAGTATAGGTCTTGTTCACCGAATTAAAGTTGGTAAAATCACGAATAAACAAGCTGGTAAAACCTGGATCGGTTGGACGTTGAACAGAGTCAGGCTGAAACCCTGCGCCTTCATCTACTTCCCAAACAAAACGGTCGATGACATCGGGTTGACCTGATACGGACCCATTGGTAAACGTAACGCGTAGCACACTACATCCGGAAGTAACGTCAGGTACAAAGGATGCCTGTGGTGACGGATCAACCACTACTGTTTGTACGGCAATAGCCGAACATCCTCCCAGATCAGTGGTGACCCGAAGGGCTACCGTATAGGTTCCGGCCACACCCAAGTTGTAACTGAAATTCTGTTGATTATCGAGGGCTGCATTTTTTGAAAACGTCACCCCATCGTAATTCATATCCCACTCCCACTGAACCAGTTGTTGTCCGGCAACCGGAACAAGGCTTGAGGCCTCTGTGAAAAGTGTTTGTTCACCTTGGCATACTCGTGTGGCTGTAAAATCAGGAACGGGTTTATTTAAAACACTAAGCTGAATTTCGTCCATGCTTTCGCATGATGTTACATTATCACGAACCACTAATCGCGCACGATAGATACCTGGATTAACAAAGGTTTCATCGAATGGGCCCAGTTGAGTTGTTGAAAAACCTGTTGTGGGTTCTCTTCTGATCAGTGCATTGTTCTCATCAAAAAACTCCCAACGCCATTGGGTAGTGGGCGTAACCAAACCCACCGATGCATCAACCAGGCGTGCCTGGAATGAGGTTAACGGCACATTAGGTTCCTGACAAAAGTTTGGTATGATCACATTGTTTGCCAAATCCCTGATTTCAATCCGTGCGAGAAGGGATGGTGATATGCTGACGATACGATCAATAACAGCCTCACAATTTCCGGCTGCGTTAGAATCGCGTACCCGAAGTCGGATTAACTTCTGACCCGCTGTAGTGTAACTATACACAGGATTGCGTTGGCTTCGCGTAGCTAACGGAGCACCTGCACCCGTATCGTTATCATAAAAATCCCAGGTATAAACAAAATTCGCCCCACCAATAAAGGGTGTTTCATTGTCAAAATAAATATCATCTCCAATACAAAAAACAGTTTGAACAGGACCTGTTTCATTTCCGAGACGTGTTAAAAAATCAGGTTGAGGAGACGGAACAATAACGATTCTACCGGAAGTAACCTGGGGCGGATTGTCACCATTAACCAGATTTCCATTTACCGGATTGAACGGATTTCCATCCGTCAGTACATCATCATAGGGATTGCACTGATTCCAGTTTTTCAACGTGACCTGAAACTCCAGGCCCACATCAGCGGGAGCCGTTACCGGAACATTGATCATTAAACTTTGGAGACCGGGAGCCAACACCGGATAAATTGGATTGGTGTTAGGCGCAGGATTAAGATAGGGAAATGCACCAGGCACTACACTGTTAACCTGCACGCCAGAAATTTGATTTCCGAGTGGCCCCGTACCATAGAGCCATTGAATCCAACGGGCATCATTATTTTCGCGCGTGGCACGCGGGAAACAATTCCAATCGCTGTTGTCGGTAAAGCGCAAATCGGCAGCAAAACCTGCACACACCCTGAACTCTACCGGATCAATTGAGATTATATCGTTCGTCCAAACTACAACCTGCGTTTGTATAGGCACCACACTTCCACGTGGATTACAGGCATTGGAGGCATCAATGATTACGTCATAACCGCAATCAATAGGTGAATTTGGATAGGTATGCTGAATAACTACACCGGTAGCGTTAACCTGTGAATAAACTTCTTCGGGTGTGCCATCACCCCAATTGATAAAGTATTGTGTACCCGGTGTCGAGGATAGGTACAAGGTTTCTATTTGCACCGTATATGGTGCACAGCCCCGGCTGCTGGTAAGAAAAGCAAAGCCGGGCTCCATAATCTGCCCGCCACATTGGGCTTGCGCGATGTAACTACTAACTGCTAAAAGGAGAAAAATTAATCCCGTTCTCAATCCCATCTCTAATCGATTTATTCAACCGACTAAAGCCTTACGCCATAAACAATCAGGGATTAATGTTTTAAGGAAGAAAAAAGGAACCGGCTAACGTGAACCATTAGCCGGTCTAATCGATCAATGGAAAGATAGAAGAATCAAGTAACCGAAATGCAGGATGAAAGACAGCATTAATTCCAGAAACCTTCCTTACTGTTAAAAGTTGGACAAGGAATCATACGATATTTCTGCTTAACGCTGCGCTGCACAGGCTTAGTTGAGAACTCATAAATCAGGGAAATTTCATGTGCTCCACCTGAGGTAGTCTGGAGGTTGGAGATGGTGAAATCGTAGCTATACCCGATGGTGAGGTTCTTCATATAAAGTCCCAGTTGAACAACAAACGCATCATTCTGCATAAGGTTGGCAACATTCTTATTCCAGAATTGACCCCGGTAAGAAAAACCAACAGAAACCGGGTCGATATGGTAATTAATGGCAAAATCAAATTGTGAAAAGGTTTCACCCTGGAAGCGCAACATGGCCGATGGCGTTAAATACGATACCCGGTAGGATGCTGAGCGTGGCACACCACCTGCCAAATTAATACGCAATCCCATATGGTACGTTTGCTTCATAGGTAACCGGCTTTCGTCACCGATGAGCGAAAGATTGGGCTGGTTCATATGATGAAAGGCTGCGCCAAACCAAAACGTACGCGTGTAAAATAAAGCACCTGAACCAAAGTCAAAATAATTCTGCCTTCCCAGCCGGTCCTGATCCGGATCAATCGAATAGTACTGTCCGTCCCGTTCAAACTCCAGGCCATCCCCCAATCGCAGTCGGCTGCGATCAATACCATTGGTGCCGTAACTAAAATTTAACCCCGGTGAAAAAACCCATTTTTCAGAAAGTCTTACTTTGTAGGAATATAATAAGCCAGCGGTGGTGCTGTTCCAGCCTGCTGACCCCATTCTATCGTTCGTTAAGAGAATTCCAAATCCACTGCGTAATTCATCCACAAAGATATCGTACGAAGCTGCATAAGTGGTAAAGGCTTGAGGAAGATTGGGCCATTGCACCCGGTGAATGGCCGTGACACGTTGTTGGGGAGTAATCCCAACAAACCCGGGATTCAGGTACAACGGAGAATTATAATACTGCGAAAACTGAATGTCTTGTGCATTCACGGAGAACAGGATTACCATTCCAAAAAGTGTCGTGAATATTACTTTTTTAATCTGCAT
>CAZQXC010000156.1:0-5306 GCA_964597075.1 uncultured Roseivirgaceae bacterium
CTTCAGCTTTTAATTCGCTCACGCGTTGGATGATCTCTTCCTTTATTTGGGAAGCTACCTTTCGGCCATCAATCAGTGTGTATGTTTTTTGTGCGGTATCTTGCATTCTCACTTTTTACGTTTGGAAAAATTCAGTTTAACCGTACTTTCAATAAAATGACGAAGTTCCTTTTTATATTCATCTGTCGCTTCTTTAAGCTTCAATTCATACTGCGTCATTTTTTTTTGAGATTTTGTCAATCTTTTCTCGGATTCCCAAAGTGCCATCTCCTTTTTACTCAATCTCTGTTTGTCCTTTCTTCGCCTATTATCACGTTCCTTAAAAACAACGAGTCTCCGCTTTCTTAATTCCCTGAGTAAACTATCCATATCTGTTTTCATCTCGAAGATTATTATTTTTTTATCCGGTCAAGAAAATATTTGTTGAGTCGATTTTGGACTGAACTAAATTCTTTCAATTCTTTAATAGACTTCTCCAATTTCTGATCAAACAGTTCCATTCTTTTCTCCTAAGCTTCCAGTCGCTGTTCAGCTTTCACCATTCTTTTAATCGTATACTCAAGTCTCTTATCTGATTTTTGTAAATGCAGTTGATTATTCTTTATCTGGGTTTCCAATTCAACCATCTTAATTATCATGTCTGCAAGCAACTCATCATTATTTTGCTCTATAACCTAAAAATCTGTGATCAGTCTAAAATTAATCAATTTTTAATACAGCCATAAAGGCCTCCTGCGGGATTTCAACGTTCCCCACCTGTCGCATGCGTTTTTTACCTTTCTTTTGCTTCTCCAACAATTTACGCTTGCGCGAGATGTCACCCCCATAACATTTAGCCAGCACATTTTTGCGCATCGCTTTTACCGTTTCACGAGCAATAATTTTTTGACCGATAGCCGCCTGAATAGCAATTTCAAACATCTGCCGCGGTAATAATTCACGTAATTTTTCGCAAAGCTTTTTACCCCACTCATAAGCTTTATCACGATGCACAATGGCCGACAAAGCGTCTACTTTCTCACTGTTTAATTGAATATCCAACTTCACCATATCGGATTCACGAAATCCAATTAAATGATAATCGAGTGAAGCATAACCCTTCGAAATAGTTTTCAGCTTATCAAAAAAGTCAAACACAATTTCAGCCAGCGGCATTTCAAAGCTCATCTCAACCCGATCAGTAGTGAGGTACGTTTGATTTTTAATAACCCCGCGCTTATCCATACACAGCTTGATGATGCCGCCAATGAATTCTGATTTTGTAATAATCTGAGCTTTGATGTAGGGTTCTTCTATGTGATCGATCGTATTCGGATCGGGCATTTCAGAAGGAGCGTTGATGTCGTACATCGTTCCATCCGTACGAATGGCATGAAACTGCACAGAAGGCACGGTGGTAATCACCGTCATGTCGAACTCCCGCTCCAGTCGTTCTTGAATAATTTCCATGTGCAACATGCCCAGGAAGCCACAACGGAAACCAAAACCCAACGCTGCAGAAGTTTCCGGCTCCCACACCAATGCAGCATCGTTAAGCTGTAACTTTTCCATGGAAGCCCGAAGCTCTTCGAACTCCGTAGTATCTACCGGGTAAATTCCGGCAAATACCATTGGCTTGACGTTCTCAAAACCTTTTATAGAAGGTGCAGGCCTATCTACATGGGTAATCGTATCACCCACCTTTACCTCTTTGGCATCTTTAATACCGGAAATCAGATAACCAACATTACCCGCACTAATCTCGCCCTTAGCCTGTTTAAGCATTTTCAACACACCAACCTCATCAGCTTCGTATGTTTTTCCGGTATTGGCGAATTTTACTTTATCTCCTTTTTTTAAAGACCCATTAAAAACCCTGTAATAAACTTCAATGCCACGGAATGAGTTATAAACAGAGTCAAAAATCATAGCCTGAAGCGGTGCCTTAGGATCGCCTTTTGGTGGTTTTATACGACTCACTACTGCACGAAGAATATCTTCAATACCAATACCTTCTTTTGCGCTTGCGCGGATAACATCCTCGCGCTTACAACCAGTCAGTTCAACAATTTCATCGGTTACCTCTTCCGGCATGGCGTGGGGTAAATCAATTTTATTCATCACCGGAATAATTTCCAGGTCATGCTCCAAAGCCAGGTAGAGATTGGAAATGGTTTGCGCCTCAATACCCTGACTGGCATCCACAATGAGCAATGCCCCTTCACAAGCCGCTATGGAACGTGACACCTCGTACGAAAAGTCAACATGGCCGGGGGTGTCAATCAGGTTCAGAATATACTCCTGCCCATCCTGCATATAGTTCATTTGAATGGCATGAGCCTTAATGGTAATGCCCTTTTCCCGCTCCAAATCCATATTATCCAGCACCTGGGCCTGCATTTCGCGCTTGGTAAGGGTACCCGTAAATTCCAATAGCCGGTCGGCCAGGGTGCTCTTGCCGTGATCAATATGGGCGATGATGCAAAAATTGCGGATGTTTTCCATACCCGTCAGTTCCTCAAAATTTTAGAACAGCAAAAGTAGCAATTCGGGGCCGATTTATTCGAAAAATGAATACCTGCTAGCGAACTATTCGCTGGTCGAGTCGGAGCGGATAGACCTTCCACTTCACCTTTTTGAAGTCCTTTGAAACAGGATTAATAACCAGTGTATCGGAAGTTGGATCAACCACAGATGGTACCTGGAAACATGGGATTCCATTTTTTAAAAGATTGGTACCAAATTCCATAGAAATTTGTGATGCCGGAATGGCATTCCAACCTTTTGGTAAATCCTTTACAGCAGGTTTAAACACAAGAACATCCGGACAGCTAAACTCCATTATTGAATATACCACGTAACGTTCAGCAGCAAACAACTCCGGATCAATTGTGAGGCGCTCCAACATAGCTGCCGAAACAGAATTGCTACCATACAAGGCTGGATGACCCGGCAAATTCCAACGACCCCCATAACGCTTTGCTCCTTCCCCACTACCTGCACAAAACTCCGTTCGTGCCAATCGGTAAATGATCATACGGCTATACCATGTTGCATCCGCATGATTTCGATTTTGAGAAGTGTAACACCTTCCGTGACATCAAGCAGGTTAATTGGCTTGATGTTGCCAATGCTAAAGAGCGGACGCTCCATCCACCTGCGAAAACCCTCTTGACCGAAGTACTCTATGCCCACGGCATAAAGCTCTGCCAAGGCATACATTTTTTCCGATTGCACCACATCAAAAACGGATGTGCGCTGAATAGTTTTAGATGAAACTGCCAACGCAGTAGCAAGCGTTTCGTTATCAAGACCTGATACCTCTTTTAAGCGATCAAAGGACCTTTTACGTAATCCTTTACGGAAAGTATCAACCCGGTTTAAAGGCTCATTTACTTTCGTGGATTCGATATCCAAAAGCTGGTGAACAGCCGATTGCTGTACTTGTTCATAAGCTACTGCTGGTTCATGCAGGGAGGTGGTTGTACTTTTTCGGGTATATTTTCTCGCTTTCATAGCTTAAGAAATTTGTCCACCAATATAACGAAATTTGTCCGAATTCAGTTTATACCAATTAATTTTATTTTGCCTTTCGTGAAGCGCTGTGATTTGGAGCTTTAGCCTGAAAATAGACCATGAAACTACAAAAACACTAAAATTTCCATTAGCCAGGTAAGTAAGTTATTACTCTACGCCTGGTTGCTTTAATACGAAGCCCGTTTTTGCCTTTTCGTCATCCACTAACTTTTTCACATCAGCCAATAATTTTTTGGCGTCATAGATTATCCCGTCTTTGATCGTGTACTGAACACCACCTACGCGGATAGCTTTGTTATCATCCGACAGTTTAATAGCACCGGTTCCGTACAACACCTGAAGATTCTCTAACGGATTTTGATCCACTAATACAAAATCAGCAAGCTTGCCCACTTCGACAGAACCGAGATCTTTTTCTACACCTAAAGCCTGTGCGCCATATAAAGTTGCTGAACGAATCACTTCCAGCGGATGAAATCCAGCCTCACGCAGCAGTTCTAGTTCACGGACATAAGCAAATCCATATAATTGAAAAATAAATCCTGAATCGGAACCGGTTGTTACACGACCTCCCCTGTTTTTGTATTCATTCACAAACTTCATCCAAAGCGCATAGTTCTCACGCCAGTTTACTTCCTGTTCCGTTCCCCACGCAAACCAATACGAGCCATGTGCCCTGCGGTTAGGCTGAAAGAAAGCCCAAAGTTGTGGAAGCGTGTAATCTTCATGCCATTCGGCCCTGCGGGCCCGATGTAAATCACGACTTGCCTCATAAATATTAAAAGTCGGATCAAGGGTGAAATCAAGTTTGATTAACTCATTCATTACATTATTCCAATGCTCAGAGTATGGAGCGGCAGCCTGCTTCCATAACTTACCGGCATTTTCAAAACGGTGTTGCTCATTCTGATAATTGTAGTCCAGCGGGTAATCCTGAATGGTACGATCGGTAAACAACGCTTCCGGTAGACCATACCAATGCTCCATACTGGTAAGTCCGGCACGTGCAGATTTAACAACATTCCAACGTGCCACATCCATCTGCGCATGGTGGCATGCCGAACGCAAACCAAGTTTTTTGTTTTCCTCAAGGGCAGCCTGCATGATATCAGGCGCTGCGCCAAAAAATTTTACACCGTCAGCTCCCTTGGCTTTATTACTGCGTACCCACTCGCGCGCCATTTCCGGGGTGCTGATGGGTTTATCACTTCCCTGACCAAATGCGGTATACGCATGAAGGCGCGGAGCCGTAATGGAGTTTTTTGCACTTTTTTGCTTGTGTTCTAAAACCCAATCTAAGCTATTGCCTGCAGAAGGATCACGAACCGTAGTAATACCATGGCTCATCCATAATTTAAAAACATACTCAGCATTGGGAGCCTGACCGCCACCAATGTGCCCGTGCATATCAATAAAGCCCGGCATCAAATACATGCCTTCGGCTTTCAATTCTTTTCCGCTTGCCTCCAGCTTGGGTCGTCTTTCTTCGGTAATGGGTACACCCGGGTAACCGACATTCACAATTCGTTCAATGCGGTTTTGTCTTACCACAATATCTACCGGACCAATCGGAGGTGCTCCTGTTCCGTCAATAAGCGTTACACCACGTATTATTAATTGAGCAAATGGGCCTTCTCCTTCTTTTACTTCAGGAGATTTGGCAACACGTCCCTGGGCAAACGTTAAGGTTGCCACTAAACCAAACAAGTAAAATATGTTCTTCATAGGTTATGTTTAAAATCAAAAGCTAAGGAACTTCCATCGAAAAGAAAATCGGTAAAGGGATGGCA
>CAZQXC010000157.1:0-5304 GCA_964597075.1 uncultured Roseivirgaceae bacterium
TGTTTTAATAAGGTATTATTTTCTTGGATTGCTTTGTCGCAAATCAAAGGCCCCATTTTACTTGAAAACAAATCATTCTTGAAAAATTTAACAACATTCGATGGAATGGATAGCAAGACTCTTAATTTTTTTTCTTCATTTTCATAAATATTAAAATCTTCGTCGTTAAGCTCAAATTTTGCTCCTTCGAAAGCTGCAATGCCCTTGTCCGCTAAAATTGGAGTTAATATTATTAATAATTTAGAAACTTCATTCCATCCATTTATAATTTCATCAAGAAATTCCTTTTTTAAACCAGAATCTACAAAATCACTATTTCTAAGAACTCGGGAACTTGCTGTTATCTGTCTCATTAACACTTGAAATGAATAATCTTTCATAACAGAATTAATCACCTGATTATATGGCCTTATTTGGTCATAATGCTTGTCATTATATTTGTCCTTTAATTCATCTGGCAACCCTGAAGAAATAACATTTTGACTGATTTTCTTTTCTTCTTTTTCTAAACTTTCCACATTCGGTTCCCAAGAGATTGAATGATATGGATTTAAATTACCTGGAATTTTAACTTTTTCATTAACACTAATTAGAGTTTCCCTTATGTCACTTAATAAAATTTTAATGGCGTCTTCTTTATTTCGGTCTATTCCAGTATAAAATTCCATTATTTCTGGAAAATCGATATAAATTTTTTCTTTATATACTTTCTCTTTAAAGCCAATATTAAGATTCATTCTGTGAGCAAGAAAATAATATATCCAGTAAACATTTTTAAAGAAAAACATGTCTATTTTTCTGGCAAATATTGCATTATCAAATAATACTTGAAACAAGTAATTTAAGTCCAATTCAATGTAATTCTTCTCACAAAATTCACTCAGCTCCTTTTTAAAATAATCTAATGAAAACTCGAAATCACCTCTTTCCAAAAGCACTTCACAGTAATACCCTAATACATAAGTACAATCCTTTATATCAGGTTTCTTACTTTTATAAGTTGGAACGTCATATTCTTCAAATATTATTGATAAAATTGTATCTAACAGTTTAGTTCTATTTACAGAGGAATGTTCAACACCTATTTTTGATGATGCTTTCAATATAGCCAAACAATTTTTAGCTGTTCTGTGAATGTTTAAAACCTCCAAATCACTTGTTACTTTTCTTAAAACAGTATCGTTATCTTCATTAAAAGATTTATTAACCATATATTGATTAACAATTTTCCGAATCTCACTTTGCGGTAAAGCCAACAAGTAATAATTTTCAAATTCTCTATCAATTTTCACATTTTCATCTTCCTCTTCAGTAATCAAAAACAAATCGTTACCTATAGTATTAAGTATAATTATTGGTATCTCTTTAAAACCATCTGAAACATTTTTTATCATTTTTAAAGTACCTTGTTCTTCAAAACAAATAGAGTCAATTATGATACAATCAATTAATCTTATTTCTTTCTTATAATTATTTCTTATATTATTTTCAAGGTCTTTTACTACTTTATGTTTTTTCGTTAATTTCGAATCTATGTAAATGAATGTTTTACCAATCTTCCATGCTTCTAATTTTAAAAAATGAGCTAATGAGGTTAGCCCAAATTCAGCTGGAGCTTTTATTATTATGTCTTTAGGCTTATTAAGAATATCAGAAATATCAACCCTATTTTCTGTGTTTTTTGAGGGATTTTTTGATAAATTACTAGATGTACTAATTATGGGATCTAGCCATAAAGGAGCATCTTCATTAAAAGATTTTAAAGAATATTTTAAATCATTCTCTAGTTTTACCCAAACTCCGTCGATTGTATCTACTACTTCCTTAGATTTATATTGGGTTGAAAGACTCTTAATGAATAGTTCTAATTTATTGTTCAACTCCTTTTCAAATTCAGAAGCACCCTTGTAATCTACATATAAACCATTTTGTCCTAAATCAGCTTTAAAGTCCTGAACTCTTTTATATTGTTCATAGTCAAGAGTTTTGGGGTTTACATCTTCGTTGTTAAAAAAGAAAATTATCCTTGGTAGGGACTTACTTGACTTTTTTTCCAAAGCTTTAATGTATTCATGTTCAGTACCACTACCTGCAATTTTAGTTGGAGTGCCAAATCTATAACCCATTATACCAATGAATATATCATAGTTTGATTTATCTACCGATTCATCTATTATTTCTTGTCCATTTTTACCCACGTCAGGCAAAACGTCGTTTTCCCATCTAAATGTTTCGAACTTTATGCCTAGATGTTTTGCAAGACCCTTGTTTAATTTTTCTATTACTCGTGCAGATATCTCTCTTTCAAGGTTGCAATCACTAGGAGATGAAATAAAGCATTTATAAACATTCAAGCTTTCCATTTTTTAAATACTCTATTAGATTAATAAGTCATATTCTTTTAGGATCAAAATATTTACACCTTATTGCGTAAATTCGGAAGGACATAAATATATATAATTTTAACAAGTATTTAATTATTGAAAGTAGTAAGGACTTTAAAAAAAGTAATATCATACCACTCCACACACATCGCCTTTCTTTTTGAGTCAGCTCATCTAAGTGTTTTATTACCTTTTTGAAAAAAATTTTACAAGAAAAAAATCAAGCTACCCTTCGGTTTTACACAATACTATTTCAAAGCAATTTACTAATAGTCTTTGTTGCCTACCCGTAATCATCTGGACTAATAATTAACAAGGGGAATCAAAAATACCCTGATTCCTATTAATCATTACCATCTTCCTCTTTATCCTTTAATTCTGGTCTTATTATTATTCCCATTAAGAACGCTGCTGCTGTATCAGGGGCAAATGTTCCGTTTGTATATAATCCAATGGTTTTGCTAAAGGGTAATGTTAAATTCACCTCGAACGTGGTTAAGGAGCTTTTTTCTTCTTCGAAAACCCTGTTATACAAATTATCATCGAACAAATAAAGAGAGACACCAGCTGAGAGGGAAAGCGCACCTCCATTTTTGAAGCCATATAATTCCCATTCTAGTCCGATATTTGAAACAAATTGCGCAAAATTTACTGTCTGTTTTTCTTCACCTACCTCTTCAAAACTTGTATAACGTGCACCTGTTCTAGCAAACCATCTCCATGCCGACTGAACTAAATTTTCATTGTCTTGAAGCTCATCAAACTGATGAGTAAAACCTAGACCTACTGAAATACCGTTAATAGACTGGGCTATTTTTTTGAGGTCATCAGCATTGTCACCACTCTCTTTAAATTTGAAATTTCCAATGTTGCCAACTATTCCAAATTGCCTTATGGGTTTTCTTTTACCTCTTACCGCTTGAATTTTTTCTCGCTTAGATGAACGGTCTTTTTCTTCACTTTCTAAATTCAATAGATTTATAGAAACGGCCGCATTACCAACAAAAAAGTTATCATCAGAGTCCCCGATAAAATTATAACCCACTTTCGCTCCTACCCAGTAGTTTAGCATTGAAACACTATTTCCACCACCACCTGAGGAGGGGACGGATTCCAATATTATAGTAGTTGTATTTTCGGACAATAAGTCACTTAAGCTTATTCTTTTAGAGGAATATCCAAAAAAAGAAATTATGAAAACAGAATTGATAGGAATATTATTTAGAGTAAAGTTACCGTCAAAATCTGTGTTGGTTCCGAAATTTGTGCCTTCTACACGTACTTGTGCTCCCGGAGCCGGCAACCCATTACTATCAATAATTGTAGCGCTGTAATTGGCCGTTTCTTGGGCATAAATTGATCTTGAAATCACAAATATTAGCCAGAATAAGAATAATCTAACTTTAGTTTTCATATGTAAAGTTTTAGTAGTTCTCTTAATTGATTGATATTGCCTTTTTATTAATAAACCTATGTTTATTTGATTTTCGGTTCAATACCCCTTAGAGGGTATTTTGATGGGGGAAGTAAAAATGTAGGTAGTTAAGTATTTGGAGATGTAAAATTTATAAAAAATATTTCCAAAACAATTACATAAAAACCATAGAAATTTTAAGGTTTTACTTTTATTTTCAATGCTTTTTCGCAAAGTTTAGGGCGCTTTAAAACAACCTATTCTATTTTCTGTAAAAAAGAGTTTTTAAGAAGAAATATTGAAAGAAAATGAAGTTGCGAACCCAATGAAAACTGTATACCGTTTTATTTGTTGTTGGTTGTTCGTTGCTCGGGAATTGTAGTTACTAATTTTCCGCAATACCAACATTGTACTTGGTACTTTGTACTCAATACTGAAATACGAGTCTATTGGTTTGGAGG
Organism: uncultured Roseivirgaceae bacterium; assembly: GCA_964597075.1. Classification (GTDB taxonomy): domain Bacteria; phylum Bacteroidota; class Bacteroidia; order Cytophagales; family Cyclobacteriaceae; genus UBA2336. Next base: position 4,260 of record CAZQXC010000157.1, read on the forward strand.
CCGGATTCCAAAAACCAGTAAATAGCCAATCATCCAAAACTCACCTATAGTAGCCGGGATAGTGAGCATGCTTACCCAAGAACCCGTTATCCCCATATAGCCGATAAAAGCACTTAAAATGTAACCGGCACCACCTACAATGAGTACATGGCCAAGCCACAGCGGCATCCGTTTTGACTTAACCACCATATAACCCATGGGAATTAGCCATAGCCCAAAAAAGAGACTCCCCACCCCCCACGCATTTTTAATCTGTTGTAAAAAAAGTTGAATTAGGATGGTCTTTTCACTCATAGCCTGAGTGCCGGTAGCCACTTCGAGTGCGCCCCCCATGGCCATTGCACTGATCATGATGGCTGTCGCATTGATCATACCCCAGGCGGCCAGCGCCCAGGCGGCAGTGTGATTGATGTCTTTAAAAAGTTTATAAAACCATACGGCTACCAATGCCTGAGATGCTACAATAAGGAGTTCAAACACGAGACGTAAGCGTGCAAGGGTTTCAAATTCCGTTAAATTCACAAGTGTTTTTGCCGGATCATCACCTATATAGATGCGCGGGTGTAGGAAGAGAAATCCCACCATACCGGTAATAGCCAAAGCCAAATACCAAATTCCTGTCATTCGGGCCGTGCTAACTAGTTTTTTTTGGTCGTCATCGCTATTCATAGTTGTTTTCTATTAGTATTCCAAGTCCTCAAGGTAAGACGCTTTATCTGCTTATTTGTTACAACACTTTTTCTTCTGCTATGCGAACCAAAATACGGGATACACTACCTATTTACTTACCTCCGACTACTGTATGCTATATACTGTGGTTTAGACTGTAAATTGCAGAATGATTACTGAAAACCCTTCTTTTCGTTTCTGGTTAATCGTTGTTCGTTGTTCGGAAAAGTAAGTTGCTAATTTTCCGCGTCAACTCGGTACTCAATACTCAGTACTCAGTACTCAATACTAAATTCTCCATCAACTAATGCGCCACCACCGGCGAATGGGTAAACGACTGAGATGACGCCACCCGCACTGCCCTATCCCAACCCTC
>CAZQXC010000158.1:0-5270 GCA_964597075.1 uncultured Roseivirgaceae bacterium
TGAAAATCAATGTTTTATAAAACCGTAACCCTGCTCTGCGGGTTACCCTCTTGCTTCTCCTTTTCGTCCGCCAAGGGTGGACAAAAATCTCGGACAGTCGAGGTTATCCCAACTGCTCTTTTTTGGAACTAATAAGTTCCCTTTATGTAATTTTTCGATGGGTATGGTTATCAGCGAAAGTCAAAATTTGAATAACCCTACGTAAAATTGAATGCTGAATTTCAGCGAAATAAAGATACTGATTTTTATTGAATCGCAAATATTTGGGTGAAACAAGACGGCTTAAAAATCAAAAAACTCGCCTTTCGTAGGTAGGGAATTGTATCTAGAAATACTATTCAGATATTAAAAACAAACATATAGGAATACAGGTTCTTTATGGTTTCGTCCTCCAAAAGGATATCGTAATCCAAATGGTGCAACTCGGCATAGGTCTTGAGGTACTTCCCGCAACGGCTTTCCACTTCCGCTTTTGACATGGAAAGTAACCGCTCCTGGGTTTCGTTGTCGAGATTGTTATAATTTAAATAAACCATCGTTTCATAGTTTTAGGTTCTTTATAGGTCAAATAGGTCAGGGTTAAAACCATCAGGGTAATCCCCCAAATCGTGTTGGATTTCCATCCCTTTTTCAAAATCGGTGTTTTCGCTATTTTTCATAGTATTGGTTTTATAAAAGTCCATTATCGGAAAAACTATAATAGTCACCATTGGGGGTGATTATAAGGTGATCCAAAACCTTTACATCAAAAAGCTCGGCTGCATTTTTAATTTTCTTGGTCAGCTGTTTATCTGCTTCGCTTGGTTTTAAGGTACCGCTTGGGTGGTTGTGCAATACTATTATTGCTGTGCTCAAACTTTTCAATACTACCGCAAACAAGATTCGTACATCCACCAAAGTCCCCGTGATGCCCCCAACGGAAACCTCATAAATTCATTTGACCTTATTTGCGTTATTAAGCAACATCACCTTAAAGGTTTCGTGCAGTTCAATCGTATCCTTGTTCCAATCCTCGTAGGCTAAATCGGCAGCACTCTGGGAGCACTTTATTTGTGGAAGTACATTGCCCTTAATCCCTCCTTTATACCGAACCGATATTTCATTCACCTTGGTTTTCATTGTTTTACCTTTTGAGATTATATTTCACTTGAGAGTAAGAGGACTAATACTCCGTTGGGAGTAGTAAGGTGTCCACAATAAAATAGAGTCTTAATTTGTCCAAAGGAAAATCGGTGGCGGTGTACCTTTGTTCAAATAAGAGGTTATCATCCCCATCACGATAAGTTACTATGGCAGCACAATTATTTTTAGTTGCATCTTCACCAAAAAAACGCTGTACATCGATAGATATAAAATAGTGCTTGTCGACTAGTGAACTAGCCACTATAGAGGCATCTGAAATCAGCCAATAACATTTCGCCTTTTCCGCTAAATACTGAATCCCTTCGGTGTATTTCGCTTTAACTAAAGGGTGGTCTCCATAAATGATTTGAGACCCAGTAAATTTGTTTAGTTCTGCCTTAATTCCATTTGCTAGTGTTTCCATGTTGAATTGATTTAAAGGGTTTGAATTAGTGTTATAGGGTTGTTTCACACTTATCTTAAAAAATGATTTACTTATGTTATCTTGAGCGATTTCCTTTTTTGATTTTTTTTGGTCCTCCCGCTTCCTTTTTGATGTGTACGATTGATTTCATAAGATTCAATTTTGATTTACTTCCGTTAGCGCCCTCGCTGATACCTTTTTTTGATGCTTATGGTGGTACAATATTCAAGCTTGGTAAGACGTATAAATAAGTGGACGCGATAGCGGCCCTGGTTTATGCCGTCGTCCAAGAAGGGATATTGTTGTTTTGCTATCAATAAAAAGGAATCGGCGGTGGGTACAGGAGTAGAAAATTAGAAGACTGAGAAATCCTTACACATAGGAAGCGGGAGGACCTGCAACAATTTGAATTAAACCGTTGTATCTAGAAGCTGTTGTTTATAGTGCTGCGGTATTATTTAAGTCTAAATAAAAAAACTCCGGTTTTGAAAGGTACCGGAGAAACCTTTTATGGCCATTTAAGCCATTTCATAAATTGCTTCGAAGAGCTGCTTATCCCACTTTTCTTGTTGTGAGAAAGTCTTCTTCAAATGACCATGTAACACTGAGTTAAAGGCATTGTAACCCAACCATAAGTTTGGTTCTTCATTCAGTAAGATTGCTTCATAATCCAAAATCTCGAGCACTTGTCTAGACTTCTTAGAGGGATCCGGATTTTTATCACTGCATTCATATTTGAACAGCTTGGTTCTGTTAAGTATCTCCCGGACAAATTCCTTGGTATCCACGATTTTGAATTCCTTCATCGTATCAAACTTTCTAATAATACTATAAAATTCATTGTTCAAAAAACGGTCGAACAGATGGTTCAGTTTAGGCATGATCAAATCCGTAGAGTTCTTACTGTGTTTAATGGAAAACTCTACTTCAGTTTCTGCTACATGCAGTCCGTTGGAACATACCTTGCGATAAAAGCCAAAATGCCCGGAGGTTCTTTCGCTGCCATCATAGGAGTTTTTAAACCGAAGCATTGGTAAGATAAGATCGTCCGGATGCTTGACCGAAAACTGGTTCTTATCTTCAATGATAAAGTCAATGCTAAAGGAACGGTCACTTCTATTTATAGACCGTTTTTGATAGTCCAAACCTGCCTCAATCAACATGTTTTCTGCATGTTTAAAGAACAGTTCATTTGGAATGTGCCCATAGCTGTTAGAAACGACGTTCACGATCTTCCCGTTAGAGATGATGACATTTTCCAGACCTCTTCTAGAGGCCATTCCGGTAATACTTTGTAACGATTTCATTTCAGAAGAAACAAAAACCGAATCCTGTTGTAAATTGTTTAGATACATAATTGTATGTTTTAAGTGAAACAATAATTATGCGATGACCAAACGGAAGATAAAATCTCGGCTCAAAAGGAAACGGAATAAAAAGTGAGGTACGAACGGCTTTATGCTGTAGTCTTTTGATGGGGGATTTTACGAGTTTAACTTGCATGGGTATTGTATATGTAATACTACTTCAACCTGACTAAAACGTCCTACTGAAGTATCCTAAAAAAAAAATTTCTCTTCATAAAAGGGTATTCCTTGAATTCAGGAAGAATAAGTTTACAGGTCAGGAACTAGCGGACGCTATGCCCTATTTGCCCTTGGAATGCAGCGTACCGCCCCAGTCTTGCGGGGCGGTTTAGCGAAATGAAAATAAAAATAGGGCATTGTGTCCAAGACCTCTAATGAAGCGCTTTGCTCGAAATGGAGTTTACGGAATTGAGTGGCAATGGGCTGGAATGGGAGGAAAACTGAAGGTAATCAAGTAGATAAGCTATGACATGAACAATTTAAAGTGTTCTATAAATACAATCCTTTGATTAAAATCATGACAAAATCATAGTCTATACATTTTCTATACATTCTTCATAGGTTTCATGATTTGAGTTAGTCCAATAATTTCGATCGAAGTTGATTGTAACCCATAAAAAAACACTTAAAACATGTATATTTTACACCATTTCACAAGAATGTAAAGAATATATTCAGATTAATGCAAAATCCGAAAAAATGAACTTCAAATTAAACTTTTAGTATCTAAGCTTGAGTATTTATTTTATTTTAATATAAGGTATTGAATTCCTTATAATTTAATTCTCATTTGTAATGAACTCCAGTAAAGTTTTTACCATTTCTTTGCTTCCACAAAAAAAAGTTTCCCTTTGATGCAATTCGTTGGGTTCTAAATCAAGAATTCTTTTTGAGCCGGTCGTAGCAATTCCATTGGCTTGTTCTGTAAGGAAAGCTAATGGATTACATTCATAAGTTAGCCTTAATTTACCTGTTTGTCTAGGACCAATTTTAGGGTACATGTATATTCCTCCTTTTATTAGATTTCTGTGAAAATCAGAAACTAATGATCCAATGTACCTAGACGAGTATGGTCTATCACCTTCTTCCATTTGACAATACTTTATGTACTTTTTTACCCCATCAGAAAAATGTATATAGTTCCCTTCATTTACGGAGTAAATCTTACCTATTTCAGGAAATTGCATGTTGGGATGAGAAAGATAAAAAGTCCCTAAGGCCTGATTCAAAGTAAATCCATTTACACCCCTTCCAGTTGTATAGACCAACATTGTAGATGTGCCATACATTACGTAACCCGAAGCCACTTGGTTCCTTCCCGGCTGCAAAAAGTCTTTCATCTCAACAGGTTTTCCAATGGCAGAAATTCGTCTGTATATGGAGAATATAGAACCCACCGAAACGTTTACATCAATATTCGAAGATCCATCTAATGGATCGATAAGTACTACATACTTATTACTGTTCTTTCCATCATGACTGTTGACCGCAATAAAATTCTCTTCTTCCTCAGAAGCTATTCCACATACAATACCTCGTTGGATTAAGGTTTGTATAAATGTAGTGTTCGCATATACATCTAATTTTTGTTGGTCTTCACCTTGAATGTTAGTAATTCCAGAATTACCTAAAATATCAATTAGCCCTGCTTTATTTACTTCATGATTTGTTATTTTAGCTGCAAGACGTATTGCATTTATCAACTTTGAAAGTTCACCAGTAGAATAAGGAAAGTCAGATTGATTTTCAAAAATAAACTCCCCAAGAGTCATTTTTTGATTGCTCATTTAATGTTGCTTTATATTAAACTTAAATTTTTTTTTAGACGGAATTGAAATAGTCTAACACACGGTTTAACTCTATTTTTATTTACTTCATATTTTGCAATAAATCCTATTAAGTATCTTTAAAATAATTAGTAGGTTATTTCAATAAACATTTTTGTATCAATAAAACTCTTTGTTAACTGCCAATTTGTAACATTTTATTGGATTCTTTAGATGGTTAAAAGCTGTCATGTTTTTCAATTTTAATTTACAAGCTTACTGTTACGCCTACTCATAAATGAAAACCCAATGTAGGCTTCCTCAATAAACACATCCCAATTGTTATAGGGATGATAATCCAATAAATTTGTCCGCTTTTTCGATAGACTTGAATCATCCACTATCTTGGAAGCCCATAAAATATCACCTTCAATATGGTTGTAATACCTAGGATCTTTATAAACGTTATCGGTATGACCCAATCCCGTATAAAAAACACGAGCATCGTCATAAATATGATACCAGCCTATTGGGTGGTTGTCAGTCTCCATTTTTTTTCCATCATACGTTTTTTCATCCAATGAGGCTAAA
>CAZQXC010000159.1:0-5227 GCA_964597075.1 uncultured Roseivirgaceae bacterium
CGGGAGTTTCTACTTCAGTAAAGTTCAGGCTATCCAGATAAATGCGCGTTTGCTGCGCCATTTTATGACGGAGCAGTAAACTTTCCCGTACGGGAGTTCTGCGTAAATCCAGGTAGCGGTATTTCATGCGCAATTCGTCCCCGCCATCGGTTTCATCTTCGATAGTAAAGGGCGGAGTTTTAGCGGCATTCAAAACCACCAGCTCCGTTGCTTTTATTTCAATTGCCCCTGTTGGCATTTTATCGTTCTTCGATAAGCGTTCGCTCACTACACCCTTTACCTGAATAACATATTCACGACCAACGGCTTTGGCAGCACTCATTAATTTTGCTTCGGTGGAGCCTTCATCAAAAATCAATTGGGTTAGTCCATACCGGTCGCGGAGGTCAATCCACAAAATGCTTCCTTTATCCCGTACCCGTTGCACCCAACCCGTAAGGGTTACGGGTTGATTCACATGTGTAATCCGGAGCTCACCGCAAGTATGCGTTCGTAACATGTTCGTTTTCCTTAATTTTGTACGATTATTGCCTTTGAGACGTTTCTCAAGGGGGCGAAGTTAATAATACTTTTACTCAGGGCATTACAGACTAAAAATTTAAGTATGCGATCAGGTTTGATGATTTTGGCGTTTCTTGGGTTATGCTCTTTTGAAGCATCGGTAAAGCTGGTGCGGACGAAAGTATCGGCTGATATTTCGGTAATGCTGCCCCGTAATTTCCGGGTGATGGACGACCTGGATTTTGGTCAACGTTATCCATCGGTACGAAAGCCAATTGCAGCCTACACCAACGAAGACCGCCTGGTAGATTTTAGTGTTAACATTTCAGCCACTCAGTGGCCCGACCAGAATGTGGAACTGGCTCGGAAATTCTTTAAAGCCGGACTGGCCAACCTGTTTGATAATGTGGAGTTTCTATCCGAAGGCATTCAGGAAATACACGGTAAGCAATTTATTTTCTTTGAATTCGAATCACGTATTAAGGGAAATCCAATAGAACTTTCGCAGCGCGACCCGGTTCTGAGTTATACTTACATTCAATACCTGGTTGAACCCGGACGTACCCTGGTGTTTTCATTTAATTGCCCGCGAAGAGTCCGTTTGGAGTGGCAGGAGACAGCCGGAAAAATGATGAAGAGTATTAAATTAAAGTAATCTAATAAGAATCTTTAAGTACACTGAAACACTCCATTGATGTCATCGCGGGCTTTGACCCGCGAGCTGATAGTTATGTTTTAAGATTAACGAATTATTTTTAGATGGAATTATACACCGATGAGTATTTTATGCGCGAAGCTTTGAAAGAGGCGCAGAAAGCATTTGAGATAGGGGAGGTACCGGTGGGTGCTGTGGTAGTTGTTAAAAGCAGAATTATCGCGCGTGCTCATAATCAAACTGAAAAGTTAACGGACGCCACCGCCCACGCAGAAATGCTGGCCACTACGGCAGCCGCGAACTACCTGGGTTCAAAATACCTGAATGAATGTACGTTGTATGTAACGCTTGAGCCTTGTGTGATGTGTGCCGGTGCATTGAGTTGGGTGCAACTCGGTAAGATGGTGTATGGTGCTTCCGATGTGCAACGCGGGTATAGCCTCATCATACAACAGGTGTTGCATCCTAAAACAGAAGTGCTTTCGGGTGTGCACGCTGGTGAAGCGAAAGAACTTATTGATCATTTCTTTAAACAAATCAGAGGATAAATTACCTTCAAGCTTGTAGCTTGAAGCTTATAGCTTGTGGCTATTTTAAAAATTCTCGTAAACCGAATTTTATCCCCGTTGTTAGGGTTGTATATTTGAAAACTTCTCATGTTTAACATATAAATTATAACGCTATGCCATTTACATTGCCGAATTTACCCTATGCTTTCAATGCCCTGGAACCCCATATTGATGCACGCACTATGGAAATACACCATGGCAAGCATCACAACGCCTATGTTACCAACCTGAACAATGCTGTGGCCGGTAAACCGGAAGAAAATTTAAGCATTGAAGAGATCTGTACGGGCATCTCTAAATATCCTGCAGCTGTACGCAACAATGGTGGTGGTCATTATAACCACAGTTTGTTCTGGACCATTATGGGCCCGAACGCAGGAGGCGCACCAACCGGAGCGTTAGCGGATGCTATTAACAGTGCATTTGGAAATTTTGATGAATTTAAAACCAAGTTTGCTGCAGCCGGTGCCACGCGTTTTGGTTCAGGCTGGGCCTGGTTGATTGTAGGTGCTGATGGAAAACTTCAGGTTACTTCTACGCCCAATCAGGATAATCCTTTGATGGACGTAGCCGAGGTGAAAGGCACACCTGTTTTAGGTTGCGATGTGTGGGAACATGCCTACTACCTGAATTATCAAAACCGCAGACCTGATTATATCACCGCCTGGTGGAATGTCGTATCGTGGAGTGAGGTAGCGAAACGATTTGGGGCTGCGAAATAAAAAAATTAAACCCCTATAATCCTCCAAGGTCTTTAAGACCTTGGAGGATTAGTATTATAAGATTTTTTTAGATTTTATTTTTGTATTTTAATTCCTCAATCGAAAGGTTAGGGATTTTTTTGAATGGTTTGATAACTAGCAAATCAACATGAATACAAAAATTTATATCTGTTTACTGGTATTGATATCCTCTACGCTTTACGGACAAAGGCTTAAAACAGTTGAACTTAAGCCAATCTATAAGCAGGGGTTCAGGTATTATTATGATACTAAACGTGTGCGTACACCTCACGCCCTCCAGTTGCCATTACTTGGCCTTAACGATGAAGAAGTTAAAAGGCGTTACAAGAACTTCACCCTGCTTAGTGATGCTGGAAACATTATTGCTTTTATACCCTTAATTTATGTGATAAGTGGTACGTATTCATCAGGAACAGGATTTAACCCAGATACCTTTTTATGGTTGATACTTGCCGCGTTAGGGTTAGATATTACTTTAGATCTCTTTGCGCATAACCAACTTAAAAAAGGTATCGATCGGTACAATGAACTTATCGTAGTGCCATCGCCAAATACACCTGGGCTATCGCTACGTTATAGATTTTAGTAGATAGGGATTATCTATTTAGTTGATCACATAAGCTACGCCAGTGCGCACTGCAAATTCACCTTCAAAATAGAAGTCACCCATCAATTCAAATCGCCAGTTCTTTTGAAATGGTATAGCGGCCCCGGCTCCCATCGAGAAATCATTTTGTCCGATTAAACCGCGAAAGCGGGCAAAGAATTTATCGGCAAAGTACCAACGCGAACCGAATACAAAACTGGTTCTACGGTCAGTCCACAAATCCACCCCTGCAGTCACTGTAAATTTTCTTATTACGAAATAATTGGCCTCAAAACCCAGTTGAGCTTTCTGGAATAATTCCTGGTTGTCGGTTTTCAAAAAATCGAGTCCTCCGCCAATCATAAAATCGTGTGAACTTTGTGCTTTTGTTACGCCTGCGAATGCCAGAAAAATAAAGGGAAGAATTTGTTTTATCATGGAATAAAAATTTTCTCAAATATAAGTATCGTTTACTTTTTCTCGTCAATCAATTTTTGAATGGCCAGGTACTCATCGCGCAGGCGGGCAGCTTCCATAAACTCCAGTTCCTTAGCAGCCTTCTCCATGGCTTTGCGTGTGCGATCGGCCATTTTAACCAGCTCATCTTTACTTAGGTAAGCTGCAATCGGATCGGCCGCCAAACTCACCTCTTCATTTTCAACATAGTATTTTTTAGTTGATTTTTTCGAATCGGCAACTTTGGTCTGGCTTAAGATGGATTCTTTAGAGCGAATAATAGTGGTGGGTGTTATGCCGTGTTCCTGGTTGTAGTCGGCCTGAATTTTTCTTCTCCGGTTGGTTTCATCGATGGCTTGCTGCATGGATTCGGTCACCTTATCGGCATACATAATTACTCTCCCATTAACGTTTCGCGCGGCCCGGCCAATTGTTTGCACCAGCGAACGTTGATTGCGCAGAAATCCTTCTTTATCCGCGTCCAGAATGGCCACCAGCGAAACTTCAGGTAAATCAAGGCCTTCACGCAGCAAATTCACACCCACCAGCACATCAAAAACACCCAGGCGCAGTTCACGCAGTATTTCAACACGATCCAGTGTAGCCACTTCAGAATGAATATACCGGCATTTAATAGAAGCGCGTTCCATGAATTTAGTTAATTCCTCGGCCATCCGTTTAGTGAGCGTTGTAACGAGTACCCGCTCATGTTTTTTTACCCGCTCATCTATTTCTTCAAAAAGGTCATCGATTTGATTGCGGCTGGGCCTGATGTCGATTTCAGGATCAAGCAATCCGGTGGGCCGGATAAGTTGCTCCACCACTACGCCTTCCGATTTACGCAATTCATATTCAGCAGGTGTTGCGCTTACGTAGATAGCCTGGTTAACAACGGTTTCAAATTCGTTAAAAGTTAAGGGCCGGTTATCAAGGGCGGAGGGTAATCGAAAACCAAAATCTACAAGGTTTATTTTGCGCGAACGATCACCACCCCACATGGCTCGTATTTGCGGTATGGTAACGTGACTCTCATCGATGATCATCAGGTAATCATCCGGAAAGTAATCCAGCAGACAAAAGGGTCGTGCTCCGGGTTTTCTCCGATCGAAATAGCGAGAGTAATTCTCAATACCCGAACAATACCCTAACTCGCGCATCATTTCAAGATCAAACTCAGTGCGCTCTTTTAGTCGCTTGGCTTCCAGATGGCGTTTTTCGGATTCAAACATATGAACCTGCACTACCATGTCGTCCTGAATTTCGCGGATGGCTTGTTGTAGCGAATCTTTTCCGGTTACAAATAAGTTGGCCGGAAAAATAGTCACAATCTTCTCATCGGAAATTTTTTTCCCCGTAACAGGGTCAATCCGTTGAATGGATTCAATTTCATCGCCCCAGAAGTAAATCCGAATCGCATAATCAGCATAGGCCAGGAAAATATCAACCGTATCACCTTTTACGCGAAATGTGCCTCGTTTAAAGTCGGCTTCTGTCCGGTGATATAAAATATCCACCAACGCAAACAGCAAGCGATTGCGCGCAATGGTTTCGTTTACCTTTAGTTTGATGATATTGTTTCCAAATTCATCCGGATTACCGATACCATAGATACAGGAAACGGACGCTACTACCAGTACATCTCTTCTTCCGGTGAGCAGGGATGAGGTAGCGCTCAGCCTGAGTTTTTCAATTTCTTCGTTAATGGATAAATCCTTTT
>CAZQXC010000160.1:0-5121 GCA_964597075.1 uncultured Roseivirgaceae bacterium
TGCTGGACAGGAACGTGAGCTTTGAAGAAGTGCAGAAACTGGTGCTCACCACGGAGAAGCGACTGATACGGGAAATCATTACATTTGATGTGTACGAGGGAGATAAAATCCCGGAAGGAAAAAAAGCCTACGCATTAGGTTTTACCTTGCTGGATGAAACCAAAACCCTTACGGACGAGGAGATAGAGTTAACCATGAAGCGCCTGATGACAGCTTTTGAGCAAAAACTAGGTGCCGTAATAAGAAAATAAAATAATAAAGTTCTCCTGTTGATGAGAAGCACAACAGCCAGAACCTGAAACCTGAAAAACCTTACTGCATGAACCAGGAACTTCTAAAAACCAACCTCAACGGTCTGGAACGCAAGATTTTAGTGTTGGTAAACGAGCACAAAAAGCTTAAAGAGGAAATTAAATCGTTAAAAACTGAAAATCAGGAGCTTAAAGTGGGTATCCACAACCGCGATGAGCAGCTTGGCAATTTTAAAAATCAAATTAAAATCTCTAAAATTGTGGATAACATTAGTCCGGAAGACGGAAGTGTTTCGGAGCTCAAAAGAAAAGTGGACGACTATATACTGGAAATTGATAAGTGTATCGCGTACTTAAGCCGATAGTAAACTGTAAGAACTTTTAAATGGAGGAATTATCAATACGAATTAAAATTGCTGATCGCGATTACCCTATGAAGGTAAAGGCACACGAGGAAGAAAGAGTGAGGAATGCGAGCCGACTGATCAACGAAAAATTAAAATCTTACAAAGAACAATTCGGAATTGACGATAAACAGGATTTGCTGGCCATGGTGGCATTCGACAGTTTGGTTGAAAAAATGAAAACCGAAGAAAACCACCTGGAGATTGATCAAAACGTATTTGAAAAAGTAAATCAACTGAATTACCTCGTTTCACAGTCCATTCTTTAAACGCTCCTAACCTTCCATACTGTGTAGTACTTCCGGGTATACATTAACCCATAACAACACACGTATGTCTGAATTAGCCATAATAATTTCCATCAGCGCGCTTGCCGCCATTCTGATAGGACTTGGATTTGGAACCCTGCTCTACAAACGCAAATACAGCAGGCGCCAGAAAGAAGCCGATGCCAAAGCCAAGCTCATCTTAAAAGAAGCAGAAATTGCTGCCGAAAACCTGAAGAAGGATAAGATTCTTGAAGCCAAGGAAAAAATCCTCAAAATGAAATCGGAATTTGAGGAAGAAGCCAACCGCAAGAAAAATCAGATCATCTCAAACGAACAAAAAATAAAACAGCGCGAACAACAGATAAACCGCGAACTGGAGCAGGTGAAACGCAAGGAATCTGACCTGACCGAAACACAACAAAACCTGGCGCATCAGCTTGAACTGGTAAAAAAACGCAAAGAAGAACTTGATCGGTTCAATGAACAAAAAATTGAAATCCTCGAGAACATCTCCAAACTAACGGCCGATGCTGCACGTGAACAACTCATCGCCTCGCTGAAAGATGAAGCCCAGACAAAGGCGTCATCATACATTAAGGACATTATGGAGCAGGCCAAACTGTCGGCCACCAAAGAAGCTAAAAAAATTGTGCTGGAAACCATTCAGCGTACCGCGACAGAACATGCCATTGAAAACTGTGTATCCGTTTTCAATATCGAAAGCGATGACATAAAAGGAAAGATCATCGGGCGTGAAGGACGAAACATACGCGCCTTAGAAGCGGCTACCGGAGTAGAAATTATTGTTGATGATACTCCCGAGGCTATTATCATTTCAGGATTTGATCCGGTGCGCAGAGAAATAGCGCGGCTATCGTTGCATCGTTTGGTTCAGGATGGTCGCATACACCCTGCACGCATTGAAGAAATCGTAGCGAAAACATCGAAAAACATTGAAGATGAAATTGTAGAAACGGGCGAACGCACGGTAATTGATTTAGGAATACATGGCCTTCACCCTGAATTGGTACGCATGGTGGGGCGTATGCGGTTCCGTTCATCGTACGGACAAAATCTGTTACAACATTCGCGCGAGGTGGCTAACCTTTGTGCCATTATGGCTGCCGAACTCGGCCTCAATGTAAAGCAAGCCAAACGTGCCGGACTGTTACACGATATCGGAAAAGTATGGCCTGAAGAATTGGAGAAGCCACACGCTATTGCCGGTATGGAACTGGCTGTGAAATACAAGGAACACCCGGTTGTGTGTAACGCTATTGGTGCGCACCACGATGAAATTGAAATGACAAGCCCTATTTCTCCAATCGTGCAGGCGTGCGATGCCCTAAGTGGTGCACGGCCAGGTGCCAGACGTGAGGTGATGGAACAATACATAAAGCGTTTGCGCGAACTGGAAGAACTGGCCAGTAGCTTTGACGGTGTAGAGAAATGTTACGCCATACAGGCGGGGCGCGAACTGCGCGTGATACTTGATGCTGAAAAAGTTACGGATGACCGCGCGAGCCAGTTAAGCTTTGATATCTCACAGAAAATTGAGCGCGACATGCAGTATCCCGGACAAATTAAAGTTACCGTAATCCGGGAAATGCGATCCGTTGCTTACGCGAAGTAGACAGAAGTATAAACACATAAGTAGTAGGACCTAAAAGAGGCCGTCTCAAAAGTCAAAAAAAAATTGAAATGTCATTCCGGGCTTTGACCCGGAATCCCATTTACCTTCTTGTAACCGAAGATCGCGGCTCAGGACCGCGATGAACGAATGACTTTTGAGACAGCCTCATTTTTATTTTATGCCTTATCAAACATAAACGTGCGGCTGAACAAATAAACGGCAAACCCTCCGGTAACAAACATGATCAGCGAATACACCGCTGCCGGAATAGACATCTCTGAATTATTAAGCAACGTACTGCTGGTGGCTATCGCAATAGCCAAGGTGCCATTTTGAATGCCCGATTCTATGGCCACTGCCGAACGTTGCGGGTGACTGAGTCTGAAGAATTTACTGATGCCGTAAGCCAGCGCAAGAATCACCAAATTGATAAGCAGCGTAATCAGGCCCACCTGCGCAAAAAAATCAACGAGATTATCTCTCTCTTTAAGGAAAACCCCCAGAATAATAATCGTTATAAAAACAGCCGATGCAATTTTAACACGTTTCTCAGCTCCCTTTGATGAATTCGGATATTTCCATCGCAAAAGCATTCCAATGGATACCGGAATAACGGTAATAACAATAATCTGTAACATGGTTTTAAGCACTGGTAACTCCACATACTTGCCTTCTCCAATAAAATGTTCCATCGATAGATTAATAAAGAATGGTATGGTAAATACAGTGATCATACTGGAGATGGCCGTGAGGGTAATAGACAACGCCACATCAGCACGCGCCAAATTGGAAAGCAGGTTTGATGTAGCACCTCCCGGACAAAATGCCAGAAGCATAACGCCTACGGCCAACTCAGGAGGTAAATCGATAAGTTTAAGCATAAAAAACGCTATGACCGGCAATAAAACCAACTGACTGAAAAGCCCAACGAATGTTGCCTTTGGAAACAGCGCTATACGTTTAAAATCTTCCAGCGTTAATGACAGCCCCATGCCCAACATAATGACACCTAAGGCTACAGGTAAAAATATTTCGGTTAGAATATTGGCTTGCATAATGCGTGGTTTTGGGGATTTAAGATACTAAAAAACAACCATGAGCCTATGGTTCGGTTGATGAAAACCCAGTGGCTTTTCTCAGGGTTTCTAATTCACTATATTCGTCAAGCTTTAATCGTTAAAACAATAATGCTATGGTGGCAAAATCTGTTACGGTGAAGAGAATTCACCATCGTGAAATGGATTGCCTGGCGCTTTTCTTTCCTAAGGATTTTGAAGTAATCCGTCAGGTTAAAAAAATTCCTGGTATCCAATTCAGTAAAACTCATGCCTGCTGGTATGTGCAAGACACAAAAGAAGCATGGAAAACTATTTATAATGCTCTAAAAGGAAAAGTCTGGCTTGATTATTCTGCGATAAAAAAATCTGACCAAAAACTTGAGCAGGAAAATCCATTAAATGAAAAAATCATACCGGAGAATGTACCCTTGGTACCCATTCATGTTGAACCAGATCCCGCCTTTCAGTCTCCTGAGGAAGTACGATTAGCCGCGCTTGAACAGATGCGCAGAAAATTAAAGTTGAAGAATTATAGTCCGTCAACCATAAAAACATACACTGAACAATTCAAACTATTTTTACAGTTTTTCCCGGAGAGTAATCCTCAGGAGTTGGATGAGGATGAGATACTGCATTATATGATGCACCTTATTGAGAACAAAAAGTTAAGTGTTTCGGCACAAAACCAAGCCATTAATGCCATTAAATTTTTCTATGAAAAAGTACTCAAGCAGGATAGAAAGGTTTACGACCTGGAGCGCCCTATGAAGGAGAAGAAACTTCCGGAGGTTTTAAGCCAGGAAGAAGTGATGGCCATATTCGAAGCTACTGGAAACCTGAAACATCGAACCATGCTCATGATATTATATGCGTCTGGGTTGAGGCGCAGTGAGTTACTTAACTTACGAATTGGTGATGTTGATTTTTACCGCAACATTGTGTTGGTGCGGGGAGGCAAAGGCCGAAAAGACAGGCATAGTGTTATGGCTCAAAGTCTCATGCCTGCTGTGGAGCAATACCTGGAAGAATACAAACCAAAATTTTGGATGTTTGAGGGCACTACGGGTGAGCAATACAGTGCAGCCAGTTTACAACAAGTGCTTAAAAGAGCTGTGTACAAAGCGGGTTTACGTAAAAATGTGAGGCTTCATATGCTAAGACATTCCTTTGCTACGCATTTGCTGGAATCAGGCACCTCAACCCGGTATATTCAGGTATTGCTTGGACATGATTCGCCAAAAACAACAGAAATCTACGCCCAGGTTACCCGATTTGGTCTTGACAAAGTGATGAGTCCTTTAGACCATCTGGCTATATCGAAACAGCTGAGGGGAGATGATGAATAAGGGAGTGATACAAAAAAAATATCCTTTAAATTTCGATGGATTTAGCGTTTTTTTCGCAAAATTTGATACTAACGCTATAAGGGAAATACATGCAATTGCATAAACACAAGTGTTGGCGGTAATTTTTTCGGACAACTGAGAGACTTTAATTTGACCTATG
>CAZQXC010000161.1:0-3902 GCA_964597075.1 uncultured Roseivirgaceae bacterium
GATCGGTTCCAGATCCCAACTCATCCATCAACACCAGTGTTTTGCTATTTCCAAACCGTACAAAGTGCGCCATGTTTTTTAAATGACTGCTGTACGTGCTCAGATCATTTTCAATCGACTGCTGATCGCCAATGTCGATAAACAAGTCATCAAAAATTCCAGCTTTCGAATCTGGCGAAACAGGAATCAGCAATCCGCATTGAAGCATGTATTGCAACAAGCCTACTGTTTTAAGGCATATGGATTTCCCGCCTGCATTCGGTCCGGAAACCAGTAAAAACCTGTCGGCTTCGGTTAAATCTATAGTCAACGGAACAAGTTCACGCTTTCCTTTCAGGCTCATAAACAGCAACGGATGTCGCGCATTCATCCACCGAATCGCTGGCGTAGGCACAACGTCCGGAAGTTCCGCTTGTAACTCAAGGGCAAGCTTTGCTTTGGCCCGGATAAAATCAATCCACCCTAAAAACCGGTAAGCCAATTGTAACTGCGGTATCTCTGTACGCAACACATCGGTAAGTTGCATTAGTATCCGAATTACTTCCCGCTTTTCTGAATGTTCCAGATCCCGGATTTCATTATTAGCTTCCAGCGCCTCAGCCGGTTCCATAAAAACGGTTTGGCCTGTGGCTGATTCATCCTGTATAAAACCTTTCAGCTTGCGTTTGTATTCTGCCAATACCGGTATTACTAATCTTCCTCCGCGGATCGTGGGCAATGCACCCTCCGGCACCCATTGTTGCGCTACGGCCTGCCGGTAAACCTGATCTATCAATTTGCGGGAGCGGCTTTGCTCCTCCCGGAGTTTTCTTCTTACGCGTGACAATTCAGGGCTGGCAGAGTCCCGAACATGACCCGTATCGTCAATCACCGCATGAATTTGTTTTACAAAAGCACCTGAAACATTTACAGGCTCGGTAAGCTGAACCAACACAGGATAATATTCCTGATTTCTTACCAGGTAATCCCGGCACGTTAAAATAGTTTGTAAGGAATATGCGATATGATGAAAATCCTGTTCGTCCAGGTAGTTTCCCTCCAGGGAGGCTTGCGAGAACAATGAGGCGGGGTCAACAAAATGATTAGACGGAAAGGAGTCACCGCGCTCCAGCAATTGCTTAAACTCAAAAACCTGGCGAAGCAAGTGAGTTACCTTCGATGCGTCCGTAAGAAAAACCATCTCGTCAACCCGGGCAGTACCCAGTGAAGAAAGGGAAAATGACTTTAGCTTCGCCCGGATCTGGTCGAAGCCAAGTTTTAGTTCAACATCACTTGGGTGGGGCATATTTTGTGTACTCGTCCGGCAACACTTGCTCGCGTAAACTTAAGGAATCCACCACGGCTGTGTAAATATATTCGAGCCGCTTGGGATGTGCCATATAGTATTCCATTGACTTTCTGAAAACTGAATCCTGAACACCGGCTTTCATGAAGATGTTTTCCCGTAAATAAGGCAAAAGCCTGTTCAAGGAATCGTAATCGGCATTTAAATGCGAAATCCGTTCTTCGGCCAAATACATATGAATGAGCACATTAACCATTTCGGGCTCGGTTAGGATGTCTTTCGGGCTATTATCCTTTTGGCATCCCCATACCAGTGCACCTGTCATTAGGCAGAAAAAAATACGATACATCTTCCCTTTATGGCTTAAAACAACCTGAGTTATGAATGGAGTGAGCAAAGTAGTCACATTTAGTTATTTTTGGAACTCAAAAATTGAACCAGCTAACACTTAACTGTGAAAGAACTTTTAAAAAAGTTACGCAAATACGAAATCCAGATTCGCAAGGCCATCAATAGCCAGATGCAGGGTGATTTTCATTCTGTATTTAAGGGCACCGGGCTGGAATTTGATGATGTAAGGCCTTACCAGTATGGTGATGATATCCGCACCATCGACTGGAATGTGTCCGCTAAAGGGCATGGCACCTATGTAAAAACCTTCCGGGAAGAAAAGGAACAAACCGTATTCTTCATTCTGGATGTAAGCGCCTCGCAGGATATCGGGTCAGCCGGGCAAACCAAAGCCGATATCGGCAAAGAAATATGTGGTGTCTTAGCCCTTTCGGCCGTAAAAGAATCAAGCCACGTTGGATTGATCTGTTATTCCGATAAACGCGAACTTTACATTAAGCCAACCAAAGGTGTTTCGCAGGCCTATCAGATCATTCATGGTATTACCACGCTTCGTCCGCAATCAAAACGAACAGACCTGAACAAGGCAATGGCGTTTGCGCTCAATACCATCAAGCGAAGAAGTGTAGTAATCCTCATCTCCGATTTTATTGATGAATCCTACGAACACAACCTTAAAGCGCTTGCCCGAAGACACGACCTGGTGATTGTACACATCAGCGATAAGCGTGAAACACGGTTGCCAAAACTCGGAATTATTCCTGTAATCGATAAAGAGTCAGGCAAAACGTTATGGATAAATACCTCCTTCGGAGATTTCCGTAAAAAGATCAGCGATCGGTTGTGGGACAGAAAGACACAGCTCACTACGTTTTGTAAAAAACATCAAATCAATTTCATTTCCTTGGATACGGACGAAAACTACGTACCCAAATTACTTCGCTTGTTTAAAGTGAGAAACAAATCAGTAAAAACTACTTAGGTGTAAACGGATGGTGAGGTCAAGGATTATTCTAAAAATCTATTTACTGATTATAGTAAG
The DNA here is from genome assembly GCA_964597075.1 of uncultured Roseivirgaceae bacterium. Taxonomy (GTDB): domain Bacteria; phylum Bacteroidota; class Bacteroidia; order Cytophagales; family Cyclobacteriaceae; genus UBA2336. Next base: position 2,679 of record CAZQXC010000161.1, read on the forward strand.
CTGTCCAGTCTTTAACACGACAGCACAAGTCCAATTGAGTGCAGGATTTATTCAGGACTCCATTCGATTAGGTGACCAACTTGATTATTATCTCACCGCCCGTTACCCAAGCAACCTGAATGTAATTTTCCCCGACTCTACGTTTTCGTTTAACCCATTCGAATTCCATCGTAAAAAGTACCAGCCAACGGTTACCCAGCAAGGGGAAAGTTATGATAGTGTAGTGTACCAGTTATTCACCTTCGAAATTGATGACATTCAATACCTCAGTCTTCCGGTATTTGTTATTAACGAAAAAGATTGTACCCGCTATGTGCCCATTCGAGACAGCATTTTGCTGACTACTATGGTAAAGGAACCTATCGCGGATAGTGTAAGCGCTCAAGATCTTCCGCTACTAACCAATACCGCATACCAGCGTGTATCCTTTCTATTGAATTATCCAATTCTGCTGATTGCCCTTTGCATTTTATTGGTGGTAAGTATTACCGGCTGGATTCTATTCGGAAAACGGATTCGAAAACATTTCCGACTTAAACGTTTACAGAAAAATCATTCGAAGTTTATCAGTGCTTTTTCAGAAAACCTACACCGCTTGCAAAGCCAGTTTACAACGGAGCAAACGGAAGCAGCATTTTCGCTTTGGAAAAAGTACCTGGAACAATTGGAGGGAAAACCCTATACCAAGCTTACCACACGAGAAACCATTATTCTGGAACAAGATGAACAGTTGGGCAAAAGCCTGAAAGCGGTTGATAGGGCCATCTACGGAAGGTCGACCGAAGTGCTTGAGCCGCTTGCTCACTTGAAAAACGTAGCCGAATCGAGGTTTAAAAAAACAATTGAAGATTTACGGAATGGATAAGGAAATAAGTGTAATGGATGTTTGGTATTCGTTGGACTGGTTTAGCCCTTCAACACTCCGGTCGTTTACGTGGGAGCAACCATTTTTTCTGTATGGAATCGCTGCGATACCCTTATTATTCCTGCTTCGTTGGTTGTGGCGTTTTAAATTCAACCAAAAATTACCCGTTGCACTCGCCCAAAAAGATTTAAAGACATCCGCAATAAATCTAATTAGGTTGGTGCCTGATTTACTACTTATGGTTGTGCTCACATTGTTGCTTGTTAGCCTCGCCAGACCACAGAAAACAAATGAAAAAGTAGAGCAATGGACAGAAGGAATTGATATTATGATCGCGATTGACATATCCCAATCCATGC
>CAZQXC010000161.1:3912-5117 GCA_964597075.1 uncultured Roseivirgaceae bacterium
GCAAATATCAGATTTTACTCCCGATCGTTTGGAGGCTGCCAAAAATGTGGCCACTGATTTTATTGACGGACGCCTTCAGGACAGAATTGGATTAGTAGTTTTTTCAGGAGATGCTTTTTCGCTGGCCCCGTTAACAACAGACTATACCCTATTAAAGTCATACATCCGAGAAATCAGTTTTTCGATGATTGAAAACCGGGGCACAGCTATTGGCAGTGCCCTAGGCGTGGTGACAAACAGAATGCGTGAGTCAGAATCCAACTCTAAAGTGTGTATTTTATTGAGCGATGGCGACAATACAGCAGGTAACATTGATCCGATTACAGCAGCAGAACTGGCTACAGCTTTTGGAATAAAAATTTACACCATTGTTATTGGAAAAGAGGGTATGGTTCCCTATGGCAAAGATTTTTTTGGAAGACCCAACATGATTGAGAATACCGTAGATGAAACTACTATGCGAAAAATTGCAGAAATAGGTGGAGGAGAGTTCTTTCGAGTAAGTGATAACCGGGCTTTAGAACAGGTGTTCGATAAAATTGATCAGTATGAAAAAGCTGAGATAAAGGAAACACGCTTTAAGGACACCGCAGATTACTATCATCATTATCTCACCTGGGCGATTGTATTTCTGTTAGTATGGCTATTAACCAAATCTACCTTTATCAGTAACGTCTTGCAGGATTAATCCCGGGTTAAAACGAAAAAAGTGAATCGGCATAGAGCAGAAGTCTTCCTCCAAAAATCACCATCACAACCCCCAAAACAATATTCATTATCCGCACAAGTCGGGGTGTAAGTACTTCCCGCAGTTTATCCGCAAGCTTGGCTTTGAGCATATCCGTAACAAAGACAGTGGCTACGATAGCACCAAAAAAAAGTGATGCCTTATAATGGGTTGTATAGCCAAACTCTCCCGTAGCCACACTCACCGTTCCTATCCAAAAAATAAGAACCATCGGACTTAGCCCGTTAATAATAAATCCCTTGGCCGCGAGCTGAAACGGACTTCTTGCTTTAATATTTACACTTCTGAAGTTTAAAATTCTTCGGCTCTTTATGAAGAGATAATAAGCACCAAAGGCAAACAGAATTAAGCCTCCGGCATACGCCATGTACACTTGCGATTTGGGGTTGTTCAACACATGTGAAAGCCCGAAGTAGGCAAGAAAAATATAGGTAGCATCACTTAACGAAACACCGGC
>CAZQXC010000162.1:0-5085 GCA_964597075.1 uncultured Roseivirgaceae bacterium
TCAAAGGTTGACACTGAAAACTACCACTTACATCCAGGAAATTATATGTTTCTAACTCTATTTCTCCAGCACTATTATCGCCTTCAATAATAGAAATAACTAAAGCATCAATTTCATCTTCGTACTGTTTACAAGCACGGCAGTGACAAGCAAAATGAAATATATTATGTTGAGTTTGATAAAGATGTTTGAGAAACGATATACCATTCTTTATTGGTTTTTCTTTAGACAATTCTAATAAATAAAACTTACCTTTAGTGCCTCTAACTATTCTTTCTATTTCTGGTCTTTCATATTTATGAGCTTGTAGAAGTTTGTGATGTAAACAAAAAAGCATATCCAAAGGTGATAATTGCTCAGAAAGAAAATCAGATTGTTTCAAATTTAGTCTGCGAGCAACTGGATAATTCAAACCCCAAATTTTATCCAAACTTATTTCTTCTGTGTCTCCCTCATAAAGTACCTCCCAAGGGAAAGTTACCTCCTCGGAGATAAATATAGGAGCGACTTTATTTAATAACTGAGAATACTGATATGTAGTTTTCTGAGCATCATCATTAAAGAATTTTTGATAAGCACGTCTTCCCCAAACAGCTAATTCCATCAAGTATTGCTTGCATTCTCCAGGAGATAATTGCAACTGCTTAGTTCTATTAATCTTTTTTTCTATATCGTAAAAACAATTTAAAATATTTTTAGTAAAATTTTGTAATTCGGTTTCTGTAGCAGTTCTAGAAAAATCTTTAGTAACAATCCGATATGTTTTTTCTGTTACCAATATCTCTAACGGGAAAAATTGATTTTGAATCGGAATTGAACTACTAACACCTCCCATTTTTATTAACCTCCATGATTCTCGATAGTAAGCGAGAACATCAGGCTATGAATTGGCATTTCTCCATCCATAAAGTAAACCTGTACTAAAGCAGAAGTATTTACCATTTCTGGTGGTGCAACTAAAGTAAACCAACCTAAATAATTACCGTTGGGAGCCAAACTCATCTCAATTGGGGAATCTGGAGTCACCTGTAAACCCATAGTTTTGACATGAACTTGTAAATTTTCAAAGGTGAGATTTTCTGCAACTTCAATCACTCGTTCTTGATGCCATACTGGGGGAGTACGACGCAAGCTGAGACGGAAGCGAATGGGAACATTTGGTGGTAATGGATCTTCAATTTCTCGACCAATTGGTTCTACAACCGCATAACCTTTACCTTCCACTGGTAAGTAAGGACGTGCCATTGGGTCGCCAAATAGTACGTAGGCTAACCAGTCAAAGGAATCGGGAGCAACTGCACGAGCTAAGTTACGACTAGTATAAAAAGCTTCCCCTAATGATGCACCAGCCCATAAACTATTGTAAAAACTACTAATAAAAGCTGCTTCTACAGATGGTTCCACAGCCCAGAGAGAACCAGTAAAACCGCTACATCCAGCGCTGATAAAGGCTGATGCCCAAGTTTGTTCTAATTCCGTCAATTCTGGAGTATCGGTTTTGATGTAACTCAAGGTGACAAATGGGCGATTTCGCCGCAGGTTTAACTTGGAGGGTCGTATTTTAGTTTCGATATCTTCTGCATCGCTTGCATTATCTAATCTTACGGGGGCATTGTGTAGGTCAGTAACATCTCCTGATTGGCTGTAGCGGATTAAATGTAAACCCCGCATAGCTTCTGTAGAATTATGCAATAACCCTTCTGGTAAAGGCTGGGGTGGAGGTGCGCCAGGGGGTTGGAGTAAAGTTTCCCAAAGTTCTGGTTGTTCGACATTAGCGTAGTGGACGATGTTGACTGCACCTACAGGAAACTCATAAGTTCTGGTTTCGTTTAATTCAGATAACCAGCGTCCAATGATAAAGCGTTCTGCTAAAAATCTTTGACCGTCATGCAATAATTCCCAAGGTATTGAGATATTTTGGTTAGTAAGAATTAAAATTGTAAAAGTCGAGTTTCGGGGTATTAAGCTGCGAATATCACTTTGTAATTCTGTGGGAAAGAGGTGCTTAAATAGGTATTGACCAAGGGAAATTAGGCGAAATTTTTTATCTTGAGATAAACTACCGGATATGTTTTTGAGTGTAGTTGCGATTAATCCCCGCACCTGTTCTATCCAACTGCTTGAAAGTGAGCTTGATGTATAAATGTTATTGCCAAGAAATAACGAAGGGAGACAGAAGCTTTTGATTTGGTATTGGAGTTTGCAGGTGGAGTTGGTTTCGTCCTCAATTGTTTGGATGCGGAGGATAAAATCAGCTTGGGAAACGGGACGGGATTGAGCGGTGATGAGTTGGGGGGTGAAGATTGCTTCGTCAATATCGGTAACTTGGATTTGGGTTTCGAGTTTTGTCTCGAAAGTATCACCTCTGTAAATTTCGGCAGCAATAATTGCCTTACCTGGACGAAGAGCAGTGAAGCGAAAAGTTGCGGTTTGGGTTTCTTGGGCGATATCGAGGTCAAGAGGTACGCTAGCCGCGTTGTCGCCGTTGAATTGCAAGCCTTGGGTGTTAAGGATGATGTTTAGTTCGTTACCTATAATTTCCGTATGTGGGATTTGGAGTAAATATGCATTTTTGCTATCTCTGATGGCTTGCTTAAGGAAGATTAAAATTTCTATTTCTTCAGCTGCTGTTACAGTGTCAGGGGATATAGCTAATACAATGTTGTAAGACTGGTGAGTTTCTTGGTTTAATCCTGAAGAAGGAAAATCTAAATTTGTGACTTCATTGTATACAGTTTCTTGATTATAGCGATCATGTTGAGATTTTATTTGCTTACGATATTTAGCTGCCATTTCCTCAGCATTGTCATAAACTTGCTGAGGATTTTTCCATATATCTCCGGGTTCAGATTCTAAAACTTTAGTTGATAATGAAATGCGACCTCTTTCCGCATCCACATCAATAATCACTACTTTCAATTGATCATTGAGATTGAAGACACTATGGAGAGTATCAATATTTTCATGAGAAATTTCGGAAATGTGTAGTAACCCGTTTACACCACCAATATCGATGAAAGCACCGTATGGCTTTATACCGCGAACTGTACCTGTTACAACTTCGCCAACTTCCAAACGGTTCATCTTACGCTCAACTAACGCTCGACGGTGGGATAATACCAATCGGTTGCGTTCTTCGTCTACTTCTAAGAATTTTAATGGCAGTTCTTCACCTATCAAGTCTTCTTTTGTTTTACGAATACTTATATGAGAACCTGGAATAAAACCACGCAATCCTTCAATCCTTACTAATGCTCCACCACGATTGGTAGCGAATACACTTGAATGCACGGTCACATCTTCTACTTGTAACTGACGTACTCGTTCCCAAGCCCGCATATACTCAATACGGCGAATAGAAAGTGTTAACTGACCTTCTTCATTCTCATTGCTGAGGATATAAAATTCCCGCGTTTCGTTAGATTGTAATACTTCCTCCGGGTTATCTACTTGGTTAATTGACATTTCTTGTATAGGTATATATGCAGCCGTTGTGGCACCAATGTCAATCAGAGCGCCCTGCGGTTCTAAACTAAAGACTGTACCCGGTACTATATCCCCTGGGCTAAATTGATAATTGTACTTATCAAGTAAAGCCGCGAAATCTTCATTTGTGAAACCGATCTCGTTTTTTATTATTTTTTTGGGTTCCATCTATTATTTTTTAGCTATGTAATTTTGTATTAATAATTTTCTCAATTTATGAATATTATGAATCTATAATTGAAGATTAGTCCTAATTTGTGTACTAATATTTACCACAATAAGAATTGAAGCTCATAATTAAATAAATTTTACTATCCTCTTAAATTATCTACTGACTCTATAACTCGCCGGACTATAAACCCCATAAGCCAACCCCAACAGATTATTAAACTCCTTCAAAAAATACCACCTCGTAGCCCGTAATGCTTCCCCAATACTCATAATCTTAACGATTTTCTCCCCACTTACCTCATCTTCCACCACCATCCCCCGCAGAAAATACTGATAAAACACCTTCGCAAAAGCTGCTGCAAACAGATCCGGAACTGGACAAGCCGTAGCAATTACCGCAGCTGCATCATGCTGAATAAACTTTTTGGGTAAATTGAAAGTCCTGCGTAACTCATCCGTACCCCCAGCGGACTGACAAGCATTCAAAAACACCAACGGTTGACAAAGAAATTTTCCCCGACGTAACAAGAATTTGTGTGTTTCCAACTCCAATACCAAAGCTTTCTCAGCGATTTCCTCATCTTGAAGAAAAGAAACTAGCAAGGAATCACCCCTGTTACTTTGCTTGCAATGACAAGCAAAATGCAACATATTGTGGTTAGCTTTGTAAATATATTTGAGCAAATCATCCCCTACAGGATCGACACATTTACCATTAGTTAAATTACAAGTTCTCCCTAACAAAGTGAAGCGATTTCCTGGAGTTGTTCTCACCAACTTTTCAATTTCCGGTCTTTCTTTGTGATGCGCTTGTGATAATCTGTGATGCAAGCAAAATAACATATCTGAAGGTTGCGCTTGTTCTAAAACGTAATCAGTAATATCTTTTTCTGGATTGAGAATTCGTCCAGGAGTGTAGCGCAGTCCCCAAAACATCTCTGCATTACCGCGTTCGTAGTCCTCCTCACTCCCCTCAAACAGAACTTCCCAAGGAAAGGGCATAATTTCGGAAACAAAGGTGGGAGCGACATTTTCATTTAAGCGACTGATAAGAATTTTATTTGGTCTGTCTTCACCAAAAAATTCTTGATAGGCAATTCGTCCCCATTCTGCTAGTTTTACCAAATTGCGATCGCAAAACTCCCGGTCTAATCTAATACTTTTGTTTCGATTAACTTCTTTTATTAGTCCATCAAAACATTCCAATATTTCAACCGTAAAAACTTCTAGTTCTTTATCAGTTGGTCTTTTAAATTGGAAGCGTCCAATAGAATAAAAATCCTTCTCAACCAGAATTTCCAGGAAGTTATTAACTTGTTTACTAGCAATCGGACTAACTGTTCCCCTCATATCCCTTCAACTTCCCCGTTGCCAATTTTAAGTGAAAACCGCAAACTGTGAACGGGTTCTATTCCGTCCTCAAAGTAC
>CAZQXC010000163.1:0-5058 GCA_964597075.1 uncultured Roseivirgaceae bacterium
TCTGAGCTTCTTCAAAGTAATATACCTTTTCGGATAGCGCGCACGTGTAGGGAGTTATCGTTCTTGATTTGTTGCGAAACTCCAGCATGCGTTTATACGGTGTTACCAGTGAGGGGCCAACATCCCGCAGCTCGGAAGTTAACTGATTGACCATCATAATGTAGTTGTTGATAGCCTTCTGCTGCGGCTCCGTAAGCGTTTGGGCATGTAAGCCAGATGAAGCTAAAAAAAACAGAATAAAGTATCGGAGGGTAATCATACCATGAAGATAAAAAATCTTCCTGTTCAGCAACCTGGAACTTGAATGAAGTTATTTGAGTATATTAAGTGACCATTATGAAGGATCAGGATAACATTATTGCATACGGAAGTTTCGAAAACAGTATGGAAGCCAGCCTGGCCAAGGCCAAGCTGGATGCTTACGGCATACCTTGTTTTTTAACAGAAGAAAATTTAGCCAGTCTTTACCCGATACAAAATCCCAGGTTTAGTGTACGACTACATATTTTTCAAAAAGACGAAGCGCAGGTAAGGGAAGTACTGACTGAAACTGTTTTCTTAACGGAGGAAGAACTAACCCGTTGCCCCCGATGCAAATCAACGCATGTTGAGATGGGCTATACAAAAAAATTAACCTCCCGGGTGGTCTCCATTCTTCTTTCCATAATCTTAGCCATCTTCCCGCCTAAAAAAGTTTACCGCTGTCAGGATTGTGATCATGAATTTTAGACACATGCCCTAACGCTTGTTATCATTTTTTTGTACTGTATCTTTCACCCATGTTGTCAAAAATAGTCATCGGTGTAATGGGTCCGGGCGAAAACGCTTCGCCCGAAGAAAATGAATTGGCCTATGAATTAGGTGCAGCCATTGCCAAACAAGGTTGGGTACTACTGACGGGCGGGCGGGAGTTTGGTGTAATGGATGCCGCTATGAAAGGCTCCACCGACAATAAAGGTGTGACTATTGGTGTACTACCAGGAGACACTACAAAAGGCGCTTCCAACTATGCGCAAATCAAAATTGTAACCGGCATGGGAAGTGCACGCAATAACATAACGATACTGAGCAGTCATGTGTTGGTGGTGTTAGGGATGGCAGCCGGTACCGCTTCAGAAGTGGCGCTGGCGATAAAGGCTAACAAAAAAATTATCCTGCTGGCGCAGGATGAACTTTCAACGATGTTTTTTAAGAAAATTGGTACCTATAGGGTAACGCCTGTAAATACAGTAACCGATGCCGTTAAGTTAATTAAAGATTATGTGGGGTTGAATCAGATCCGATAATCTATGTTAGCCTAAATACAGATTCAAGTTCACCAACAAGTGGTTCCCCGATCAGGTATTCAATAGCTTCCCGTTCGGTTGAAAAAGGGCGAAAATCAGTTCCCGATTCTTTCCAAGCTAACTAAGCGATGAGCTACAAAAACACACCCTAGTCTTCAATTTCTTCATAACCAGTACGTAGCAACGCATAGCCAAACAACAGCATTATCACACCTATTACAATCATACCAACAAATGTGCCCCATCCATAGTCAGCTTCCTCTGCCCAGTTTTTATAGAGTAAAATAAAAATAGCCAGGATTGAAAGAATTCCTGTAATGAAACTGCCAAAGCCAAAATAAATTGCCAGTCCACCGTTTATTCGTTTTGAATATTTCTTTGTCATGTCAGGTTGATTAGCGGAATATTTCCAACAAACTTTTAATTATTGGAAGCATAGCTATGATTAAAATAAAGGTAACAACAACAGAAAAAAACAACACTTTCAATCGCCTGTTCTCTTCCCGTATATTTGCTTCTTGAACAGACCGAATAAAAGCCTGACGATCCATTTCGCTCAATTGAATGTCATCATCCAGGGTTGTCTTGTCGGGTGGTTTAACAATGGCCTTATCAAAAGGCCTGTTCCGCTTCATGCGCATTAGTTCCCTGTTATACTTCAGGGTTTCATTCATCTGCCTTAAAAAGCCCTCACCAGCCATAAATATTAAAGGATTTTAATCCTTAATATAAATTTTCAGGTTAAGGAAACCAAGCTTATAAGGAAACGGAACAATACAAATGCAGATAGTTCTTCATAAACTGAAATGATATTTAGCGTTCCCAGAAATTAGGAGGCTGTATACCGAGTGAACGTAAATACACATACATCTGTGCCCGGTGATGAATTTCATTATCGATAAAATAAAAAATGGATGACCATACCGTTCCCTCATACTGGTCAAAGGTTAAAATCCTTTGTTGAAATTTTTCGTCCGGTATAAGTGCCCACAACCGGTTAAGTTCAACGGTAGCCTCATCCCACATGGCCAACAACTGCGCTTTACTGTTGCCATGATTCAGTTGTTCGTTTAATTCTTCCGTTCCTCCAGAAGCAATTTGTCGCAAACCCGGTACCGCAATGGCCAGTAACTCCTGAACCAGTGCAGCACCTGTACGCATGCCACCTATGGAATACTCAAAGAATTCTTTTTCTGGAAAGACCTCAATTACCCTGCGGGTTAGGCTTCGGTGTCCCTGCCAATGTTCGAGCAATTGAGTGGATGTAATTAGCAGGGCGTGTTGTGTTAGTGTTTTTTCCATGACTGTAAGTGTTTGATTAATGACCAAATCTCACACCCGCCCATGACAACCCTGTGTCAGCAGCATAAACAAGCTGAAAACTATTTTGTGTATAAACTGGTTTGCGTTGATTGAATAACCAACGTATTTAACAAAGCGAGGCGAATAATATCCATCCGGTCGCGGTCGCGCTCATCCTTGGCAATCAAAATGTAAGGATACAGTTTGTCCTTCTTCCCTAAGATTATAAAATCCGGTTCACGTTGATAGAATGCTACTGGAATCCCATCCACTATCAGTACAGTTTGATAATGATTGCCGCTGGTGACCATGGAAAAGTAGCGGCCGTTAAGTTCACCCCGTACCAAAAAACTATTTTTAGGAAAACCTCCATCATAGCGCTTTAGGCGTTGAATGAGTTTGCTGCCATTTTTCAGTAGTGTGGATAACCATACTTTACTTAGTGAATCCTCAATTGGGTTTTTTATGACTATAAAAGCACCCAGGGTATCGCGCTGTTCAACAATCAATCCTGAAGAACCCATATCCCAATCAAGGCTTATCGTTTCATTGGTTTCAACACTACGACTGCCATCTTCATTTTTTACACGCTCACGGTTCTTGGAATATTCGCCCGGGCAATACAAAGGCACCTGCCATGAGTATTCAGCGGAGGTAATCGACAAAGCATTATCCATTATCCATATCATGGCTTCCGAGTCTGATGTTTGCAATCCTGTAAGCAGTGTAAACGCCCCCTCACCAGACCAGAATTTTTTCGGCATTTTTGTTTCACTACGTGGATTATTATTCACCAACTTAATTTCTCGTAGTTGAGGATGATCCAACTGGTACAGACTCTTCATTGCTTTGGGTTTGCCCACCGGAACAGAGTCATAGTTGGATATAATCTGTGCAGATAGCCACAGGGGCAATACTACAGAAATAACAGTGAGCCAGTGCTTCATTACGTTGAAATGATGGTGGATATATCAAAGTTAATAAGTTTCCACCAAACTTCAGGTCAAAAAGAAAAGTCCCTCTTTTCAAATTTCCGGACATGTTTCGACCGCGCTCAACAAGACAAATCTTTCGAAGTGGTGAAAGATGCAGACAAGGAACCTAAATATATTGCTTGAATACCTTCTCAATATCCTGATAGAATAATTTCTCATTTTTCTCGGCAATAGAAGCTGAGTTTGTTTCACGGATTTGTGTCATCAGCATATCATAGTGGCTCAAATCAACAGGTTGGATGAGCATTTCCTTCAGGTCTCTTTTAATGAATTGAATTTTTACATTGGTCAATTCCTTGCGGTTATAAATTTCCGAAAAGTAGGATAGCAGAAAGCGTTCGTCTAAAAAATCCTTAATCAGGTCATTGCGCAGGGTGCGTACAAGGTCGAGGATAGCCTCCTCCGACAATTGTACCGTTCCTGTCGTGTTCGTTTTTTCCATGCGTTTAAAAAATTATTTACTCAATACTAGAACAAAAATCAGACAATACAGTGAAACCGTCAGGAAGATTACTGACAGCTTATGTCCTACCTGTTTTCGCAACTAAAAATTGATTCGGCTTGTCTTGGCTTGTTGTAAAATAATTTCATGCCTGCTTTTATCAAAGATAGAGGATATCCAACATTATTTTCTGGTCTGAAAATTGTTAATTTCGGAATAATTATTTAACCCTGCTCCATGAAAAAGCTATCTCCTACCCTCCAGGTTTCGCTGGTTCTTACCTTTATTCTGATCCTTAATCTTAACGGCTTTACGCAGGATTTATACACTGCGCGTGGATACTGGGTAGAGTCGAATAAGGAAACTTATCGCAAAATCAAACAGAAAGAAAAGGTTGAGGATGCATTATCTGAAAACGAAAGGCTTTACCTGGCCGACTATGAAGTTTACCTGGCCAATTATTACCAGCGACTTTCCGAAGAAGAGAAAGTTCGGTACGAACAAATGAAACTGGAATGGGATAGAGAAATAGCCGCACCCAAAAAACCAGAAGTAGTTAAGGAGGAATTTGAATGGCGAGGCCGAGACCGATTTGTTAACGGTCTGTATGGTGTTGTTTATGGAACCAGCCTGGTGGTGGTTGCTGAAATTGATGGTGCAGGGGCTGCAGCCATTCCGTTGCTAACCGGTGGTTTATGGGTCTTAGGCCCGGTCTTTAATCCAAAAAAATATGAATCCATTGACCGATCTGTGCTTCGGGCCAGCAACACTGGAAAGTTTCTGGGATTAGGCTACGGTGCCTCCCTAGGGTTATTGCTTGGTGGCGATTCTGACAATACGGGTAAACTTGCCTTCGGACTTGCCACCGTGGGCAGTATTACATTAGGTGAGGTAGGATTTCAGCTCCAGAAAAGGAAGAATTATTCGGAAGGTCATATAGAATTAATACGGCATTATGGAATTGCAGGGCCCTGGCTGGGACTTGCCGGATTGACGGCCACAAATTCTGACAATGTCAATTTATATGGAGCCT
>CAZQXC010000164.1:0-5055 GCA_964597075.1 uncultured Roseivirgaceae bacterium
TCTCCCCAATCAGAGGTAAAGCTTATCAGGTGATCTGAAGCAAGAGCTGGAAACTGGGGTAATCCTTACTCAAGGATTTATTGGTGGTGATGCCCAAGGAAATACCACCACCCTTGGAAGAGAAGGTTCGGATTTTTCAGCGGCCATTTTTGCTGCATGCCTCCAGGCGGATTCCGTTACGATCTGGAAAGATGTTCCCGGAATAATGAATGCCGATCCCAAACGATTACCAGCCGCTGTTGTCTTTGAAGAGTTGCCGTATAAGGAGGCTGCCGAGTTGACCTATTACGGTGCATCGGTGATTCATCCGAAAACCATAAAACCCCTGGCTTTAAAAGGCATACCCTTGTTCGTAAAAAGTTTTAACAATCCTGCATTACCCGGCACTAAAATTCATGATTGTATAGTTGAACGTCTGCCACCGATGATTGTATTTAAAGACAACCAGTGTCTGATTTCGTGTAAAGTAACCGATTTTACTTTTGTGAATGAGGATCAATTAAGTTCCATTTTTCATGCCTTGTCTGAATTGAACGTTAAATTAAACGTCATGCAGAACTCCGCCATCTCCTTTTCATTTTGTATTGACTTTCGTGAGAATAAAGTTATGGCACTTATTGAAAAACTACAGGAACATTTTGAGGTATACTATAATACCAACCTTACGTTAGTAACCATCAAAAATTATGATGAACAAAGTTTTGAAACCTATAGAAAAAAGCCAGGAGTAATTCTTGAGCAATCTTCACGATCAACACTGCAGGTTTTGATCAAAGAATAGCAGGTTTATTTAGTCTTGAACTGGTTCTGTTCAAGATGCAGCAAAAAAGATTCCGTTGAACGGTCAAGAATTTCAAATACTTCCTGAAATCCTCGCATGCCACCAAAGTATGGATCCGGGACTTCATCCTGGTTATCACTGGCATCAAAACTGCGCATTAAAAATACCTTGCGTTGATATTGATCAGCCTGTGGCAATCGTAATATGTTCTGGTGATTGCTCTTGTCCATGGCCAGGATGAAATCAAAATATTCCAGATCACGATACTGAAGCTGGCGACCCCGATGATGGATAATAACCCCGTTCTCCAAGGCATTCGCCAATGTGCGCTCATCAGGTGTATCACCAATATGATAATTTGATGTGCCGCACGAATCAATCTCCAAAAATTGTTGGTAACCCCGTTGGGATACCTTGTGCTTAAAAATCGCTTCAGCCAAAGGTGAACGGCAAATATTGCCCAGGCACACAAAAAGTACTTTTATCTTAGTCATCCTCGGTCGATATGTTGTTACCTGCGTTAGATAGTCGGTTTACGTGGTTAAAATAATACAGATATTGGTTACAAAATACCTCCGCAACGGTATATAATCACGCATAGCACACTTTTACCGCCTTTTGGTTTGAAAAGCCCTCCTTCACTTGCTCGAAGGGGGCTTTTCTTATTTATACCCATCCGGTTGTCTCTAAACCCTATCAATATTTTTTTAGATTTGTAAAAACCACCTCATCATGGAATTCATAAAAGTAACGGAACAATACCAACCCGGTATTGCACTTATACAACTGAACCGGCCGAAAGAATTAAATGCCTTAAATCCACAACTCATGCAGGAAGTGCGCGATTCCTTGCAGCAGCTTGATAAAAATGAACAGGTAAAAGTAGTAATCATAACAGGAAATGACCAGGCCTTTGCCGCAGGCGCAGACATCAAACAGATGGCCGATAAATCAGCTATCGACATGCAGGTTATGGATCAGTTTAGTACGTGGGATCAAATACGGAAAACAAAAAAACCAATTATTGCAGCAGTTTCTGGTTTTGCGTTGGGGGGTGGTTGCGAATTTGTAATGACGTGTGATATGGTAATTGCCTCTGAAACTGCAAAATTTGGGCAACCTGAAATAAAACTTGGCACCATACCGGGTGCGGGTGGAACACAACGACTCACCAAGGCCATTGGCAAGGCAAAGGCCATGGAGTTGATTCTTACCGGAAGATTTCTATCAGCCCAGGAAGCACATTTTTACGGATTGGTCAATAAGGTTGTGCCGGTTGAAATGTATCTGCATGAAGCCGTGGAACTCGCAAAAGAAATTGCTCAGATGTCGCCCATTGCCGTCCAACTTGCCAAAGAAGCCGTGAATCGTTCATTTGAAACCCAGCTGGATGAAGGATTAATGTTTGAACGAAAGAATTTCTACTTAACCTTTGCATCAGAAGATCAGAAAGAAGGCATGAGGGCCTTTGTGGAAAAGCGGAAACCAGATTTTAAAGGCCGATAAAAGCAAATGGATCAATCCAATACTCCTTCCTTTAGAGTTGAGCGGGCGGCAGCATGGTTTATCATCATGGCCATTGTGATTTTTTGCATGAACTATTTCAGCAATTTCCTACAACCCATTGTAGTGGCCATCATGATCTGGTATAGCGTATATGAGTTGAAACGCTTTTTAGCCAAGATCAAAATCAAACAAAAAACATTACCCAACTGGTTGCTTACCATCTTTGCCTTTCTGATCATTTTGCTAATCACTGTTGGAATCTTTGAAATCCTAACGCTGAATCTTGAATTGATTATCAGTAAATCACCGGAGTATGTCAATAATTTCAAAACCATGATTTCCGGTTTTCAAACATTGTACGGTTTTCAGGACATTCAGGAAAGAATAGTAAGCAGAATGAAGGATTTTGATGTCCAGCCTATTCTTACCGGACTGCTAAATAGTCTGACCAATATTGCCGGAAACACTGTTATTATTATCATCTATGTTTCTTTCCTGTTAGTTGAAGAGAAATTTTTTTACAAAAAATTAAAATCAGTTACAGCCAACTCAAATCAGCAACAAAAGGTAGACGTTGTCTTGGAACAAATCACAGCAGCTATTCGTAAATACATATCTGTAAAAACCCAAATGAGTTTGCTGACAGGCTTTTTGTGTTATATTTTACTATTAATGTTCAAGGTTGATTTTGCCATACTCTGGGCTTTTTTGATCTTTCTGCTAAACTACATTCCATACATTGGCTCATTTGTAGCCACCTTACTTCCATCGGCATTCGCCTTGTTCCAATTTCAATCCTTCGCCATGTTGATTTGGGTTTTCATTGTCATTCAGGCCGTTCAGTTATTAGTGGGAAATGTGCTTGAACCAAAAATAATGGGGAGGACCCTAAACCTTAGTCCGCTGGGAGTTATGCTGGCGCTCACTTTTTGGGGAGTAATTTGGGGGGTGCTCGGTATGTTTTTATCCGTTCCTATTACCTCCGTTATGCTCATTACCTTTTCACGCTTTGAAAGCACCCGGTTTATCGCAGTCTGGTTATCAGAAACAGGAGAAATTGAGTACTCCTAACCGCTCATTTCAGTGATTCACGTTTAAGTATCCACTTTCATTTCCTTAAAAAACCTTTGTTTACATAACCTCATATGTATGAACGGGGTAGGTTTTAATAGGAAAATCCTCAAATAATTTCAATCTTAACTCGCTTCTTTGTAGTCAAAAAATGAACGCTAAAGCCACCGCCACCCACGTACAAAAAGAAGCCGATAGCAGGCTTCAACGATTCCACTTGAAGTTGGCGCTGGATGCTGCCAACATGGGTATCTGGGATTGGAATCTTCAAACCGGTGGTGTTCGGTGGTCCGATAATGTTGAACAGATTATTGGACTTAGAAATAAGTTTGACGGAAAAGCGCAAACCTATCTGAATAGTATTGTCGAAGAAGATCGTGAGTTTGTGGCGAATACCATAAATCAAGCCATCAAGAATAAAATCGATTTCTCTGTTGAGCATCGTGTGATGCTAAAAGGCAATGTTATTCGCTGGATTGAAGGAAATGGAAAAGTAATTTTCGATGAAAAGGGCAGCGCTATATCGTTAACCGGAACAGTTAGAGATATAACAGACCGCAAAAAAAATGAAGAGGACCTGAAACAACGTGATCTTCTTTTTGCAACGCTTGCTCATGTCACCAGTGAATTTATTTTACATGCCAATTGGGAAAATGCCATTTCGTCCGTACTTCAATCGTTGGGGAAAATGATGAAAGTAGACCGGGTTTATATTTTTCAAAACGATAAACCAGATCGTGATGAAATTGAAAAAGCAAGCCAACGTTACGAATGGAATTCTTCTGATACTGTACCACAAATGGATAATCCGGAATTACAGCATTTACCGATTGCCGCAATGCCCGGGATTGAACTGCTTAAAAAAAATAAACCCTTTCATTCCCTGGTTAAGGAAATTAGAGATGATTCATTAAGAACTTTGCTTGAAAGCCAGGCAATTATTTCTATTATCATCTTTCCGATTTTTGTCAGGAAAGAATTTTGGGGTTTTATTGGTTTTGATGATTGTAAGCATGAGCGCCACTGGAATGAACTTGAATTTTCAGTATTGCATTCCTTCTCTTCCAGTCTTGCGGGGGCCATTGAACGCAAACTATCTGTTGAGGCCCTTGCCAAAAGTGAAGAAAGCTATCGCAACCTTTTTGATTCAGTGGGTGAAGCCATTTATGTCCACGACTTCAATGGAGTTATCCTGGACGTGAATCAACGGGTTCTGGAACTTTACGGTTATAGCAAGGAGGATCTTGTAGGTCAAACACCAGCCATTTTTATGGCTGAGGACATGAATGACCTTGAGGCCCTTGCCATAAAGTTTCAGGAAGCCATTAAGGGCATACCGCAAACTTTTGAATGGTGGGGGAAAAAGAAATCAGGGGAAATTTTCCTGAAAGAAGTTCACACCAGTAAAGGCCTTTACTTTGGTAAGGAGGTAATCATTGCCACCGCTTGGGATATTACAGAACGAAGAAAATACGAAAATGAAATCCGGGAAAGCGAGCAGCGCTTTCGAACACTTCAACAGGCTTCCTTTGGCGGAATTGGTTTACACGATCAAGGTAAAATAATTGACTGCAATCTGGGGCTTTGCCAGATAACGGGATATACCTATCAGGAATTGATCGGCATGAATGGCTTTGACCTGATTGCATCTGAGTGGCGGGCTGTAGTAAAACACAACGTGGTTTCTGAGTACGATC
>CAZQXC010000165.1:0-5018 GCA_964597075.1 uncultured Roseivirgaceae bacterium
TCGTATACCAGATACCTCAAGCCTAACTTTATTTTTAAATGGTTGCCCTTCATCTGTATCCGAAGTGTCTAACCAGTAATCAAATCCTGTGCCTTTTCTAGAACGTTCAATTACGGTTAAATCAGTTAATTCTCTAACGATTAAAAATACAATACCGTAGGCTGCTTGTTCTGTCGTAAATTCCTCAACATTCGGGCACCGTAGCAAATGTTTCGGTAACAGGTTGCCAAAATAACTCGAATTTAGCATCAAAATCTCCATTAACTGTGATTTCCACACCCTGGGAATGTTTCTGTTCCTCCAAGCATACCGCGCAAGCTTCTGCCAACGCAGCCCCAAAGGAAGGGGTAATAGCGGGTAAGCCCTTGGCTAAATCAGTAATTACGAGTTTTCGAGGCTCATTCAAAATTGAATAAATCTAAACTACAGTTAGTTCAATTATATTTTAAATTGCTTTCATTAATTTTATTTGACGATAAATAATTGTTACCCATTTTGATTTACCATAAGTAAATATAGCGCCCATAAAAATTACCATGAGCGATTCTCCGGCTGATACCGCTCAGCTTCGCAGCCAACTAATCCAGGAATATCACCTGCTACCACCATTATCCGAGAAAATTATCCAATTATTCTCGGTAATTTACGAACCAATTAACCGAACTTCGTTCTTGGAATGTTTCAACGACATCGGCGCACGGGATGCAAATTATAAGCCTTTTGTTAACTCTACATTAAAGCCCTACATCGATAATTTGTTAGCAGCAGGATTACTAATTCAAGAGCGGGGAAAAGCACCCCAATGTCATCCATTATTAGCAGAAGTTGCGACTCGTTTGGCGGTAAAAGCCGGGTGTTTCCCAGAGATAGCAAAGGTAGTAGAAGATAAATTACCAATTCGTACATATTACACAGATGGACCCAAGGTTTTCCAAAATCAAACTCAATTATTACGAGAAGTTCGTTTGGGAATATACAATCAAGATATTCAGTTTATTTACAAGCAATTAGAAGACTACGAAAAATACGGTTATCACGAAGACAAAATATCCGCTACAGATATCTTTGAGCAAGTTTGCAATAATCCCTTCGATGCTGATTGGTGTCGCACTTTATCGCTGCCGTTGTATGAAAGTATTTTATCCTGCATCCTAATAAATTCGCTTCTAAGATTATCTCCCGCGACGGAAGCGTTTGCTGTTTTAGAAGCAGGATGCTCTATACCCGGAGAACATTCCTCGAATTATCTGCAAATGATTTTGGCAGAACAGTTGCTACTAAGGGGTTGTCTGCAAGAAACACAACAATGCTTGGAACGCATATCTCAAGAATCTGAAAATAATGCTGCTGTTTTCTGGGGATGGTTACACTTTTTGCGAGGAGACAACGAGAAAGCCATTGAATATTACACCACAGCGATCAAATACCTTAAAAAAGCTAAGAGCAAGAAGAAAGTATATTTTAATACGATAGGCGGCTTGTTTTTTATCTTGGCATTATTAAAAGACGGTTCACCCAATCGACTCAGAGAAGCAGAAGAGTATTGTAGTTTTATTTCCCGTCAATCAGACCATTGGTTGAAGTCTACTTACGCCCAGTTGAAAATATTATTACAAGTTCAACAAAGTGATATTGCCCAAAAAGAATTTATTCTCACCAATGATATTCCAATTTTAGAGCAACAGCGTAGTTTAGAAACTTTATTCAGCGCTCTGTGTCTCTACTGGGTAGATGCAAGTCAAGCCAAAAAATATTTACCTCGAATATTAGAACCACTTTTAAGTCAAGCAGTTGCATCCGAATATCATTGGTTAGCAATGGAAACCGCAGAACTGCTGTCCCGACTCAAACCCCACAGCAGTTATGATACCCAAGCAGAAATATTACAAGAAGATACTGGTATTGAAAGTATTATAGATATAATTCATCCCCAGGAACCTTGGGAATTGTGCTTGAATGCTTTAGTCAATATTCACAAACAACCGCAAGACACCCCAAAAGTTGAGTCAGAAAGGCGATTGGCATGGTTTATCACCTTTTATTTTAGTAAATATACCTTGCAACCCCGCGAGCAGAAAATTAATGCCAAAGGTGATTGGAGTAAAGGTCGTCCCATAGCTCTAAAGCGTTTGCACGATAACTTAGGTGAGTTTGATTATCTCACTACTCAGGATATTAGAGTATGTAGCTGTATTGAAACTTTTACTTCTTACGGCAACGGATATTACGCAAAAACTGAGTATACTTTTAGCGAAAAAGCAATTTCTATTTTAATCGGACATCCTTTGGTATTTTGGGAAGATTCCCCAACTACACGAGTAGAAATTGTTAAAGGGGAACCAGAATTAGTTGTTAAGAAGGGTAAAGCAGGTCGCTTAACTTTAAAATTCTTGCCCCATATGGAAGAGAATAAAGATATTCTGGCTGTAAAAGAAACTCCAAGTAGAATCAAAGTCATTGAAGTTAATAGCGAACATCGGCGGATTGCAGATATCCTTGGTAAGAATAATAAATTAGAAGTTCCGGCTACTGCTCAAGAGCGAGTACTGGCAGCTATTAATACTGTATCAACAATGGTTACGGTTCATTCAGACATTGGTGGTGGTTTGGAAAATGCTCAAGAAGTACCGGCACAAACCATACCCCATATTCACTTATTACCTGCTGGTACGGGATTAAAAGTAGCCATATTATCTCGTCCCTTTGCTGATGGTGGTTCCTATTATCCTCCAGGTACGGGAGGTGCAACGGTGATTGCAGAAATTGATGGGAAGCGTTTGCAAACTACACGCAATCTTCAACTCGAAAAGCAATTTAAACAGGAAATTATTGCTGCTTGTCCGACTTTAACCCGTTATGAACCACAAGACGGGGAATGGTTAATAGAAGAGGTGGAAGATTGTTTGGAATTGCTGTTGGAACTGCAAGAGTTGGGAGATAAAGCCATATTAGAATGGCCCGAAGGGGAAAAGTTACGAGTTAGTCATAGTGCTGATAAAGATGATTTGCAATTGCAGATTAAACGTCAACGTGATTGGTTTGCTGTTGATGGTGAGTTGAAGTTAGATGAAAATCTGGTGTTGGATATGCAGCACTTATTGGAATTATTGGAGCAAAGTCCCAGTCGGTTTATTCGTCTGGGGGATGGTCAATTTTTGGCATTGACGCGAGAATTTCGCCAGCGTTTGGATGAATTGCAAGCATTTACTCAAAGAAATGGTAAAAGCTTAGGTTTTCATCCTACTTCTGTGTTGGCTGTAGAAGATTTACTTGATAGTGTAGGGAAATTACAAGCAGATAAGCATTGGAAAGCCCATATTCAACGTCTCCAGGAGATGCAAAACTTGCAGCCAGAACTTCCTTCTACTTTGCAAGCGGAATTAAGGGATTATCAAATAGAAGGTTTTAATTGGTTGTCACGTTTGGCATACTGGGGAGTAGGAGCTTGTTTAGCTGATCAAATGGGATTAGGAAAAACTTTGCAAGCATTGGCTGTAATTCTACAACGCGCACCGCAGGGAGCAAGTTTGATTATTGCTCCGACTTCAGTATGTCTAAATTGGATCAGCGAAGTGCAGAAGTTTGCACCGACTTTAAATCCGATTCAATTGGGTAGCGGGAATCGTCAAAAATTATTGGATGAGTTGCAACCTTTGGATATGCTCGTATGCAGTTATGGTTTGTTGCAGC
This sequence comes from uncultured Roseivirgaceae bacterium, assembly GCA_964597075.1. GTDB lineage: Bacteria > Bacteroidota > Bacteroidia > Cytophagales > Cyclobacteriaceae > UBA2336. The sequence goes on from CAZQXC010000165.1 coordinate 3,691, forward strand.
AAGAAGATGTGGCTCAGATGCTATCTCAGGTAGAATGGCAAACGATTGTCTTGGATGAAGCCCAAGCAATCAAAAATATTGCTACCAAGCGTTCTCAAGCAGCAATGAATCTGCAAGCTGGATTTAAGTTAATTACTACTGGAACTCCCGTTGAGAATCATCTTGGTGAATTATGGAATTTATTCCGGTTTATCAATCCTGGATTACTGGGTTCCTTGGAAAGTTTTAATCAACGCTTTGCCGTACCAATTGAGAAATTTCAAGATAAGCAAGCACGTCAAAGATTGAAGAAGTTAATTCAACCTTTCTTATTACGACGTACCAAAACCCAGGTATTATCGGAATTACCTTCTCGTACTGAAATTACTTTGCACGTAGAATTGAGTCGGGAAGAGATGGCAATGTATGAAGCATTACGCCAACAAGCAGTTACTAAATTAGCTGATAGCGATGCAACTGCGGGACACAAACATCTGCAAGTATTAGCTGAAATCATGAAACTACGTCGTGCTTGCTGTAATTCTAAATTAGTAATGCCCGATGCTCAACTTCCCAGTGCTAAATTGCAGCTATTTGGTGAGGTGCTGGCTGAATTATTGGAAAATCGTCACAAAGCTTTGGTGTTTAGTCAATTCGTTGACCATTTGCATATCATACGTGATTACTTGGAAGAGCAGAGTATTAAATATCAATATTTGGATGGCAGCACTCCAGCGGTAGAACGGAAAAAGCGAGTGGATGCTTTTCAAGCTGGGGAAGGAGATGTATTTTTGATTAGTTTAAAAGCAGGAGGTACTGGTCTTAATTTAACTGCCGCCGACTACGTAATTCACATGGACCCCTGGTGGAATCCGGCAGTGGAAGACCAAGCTTCAGACCGCGCCCACCGTATTGGACAGCAGCGTCCGGTAACAATTTATCGCTTAGTCGCAAAGGATACTATTGAAGATAAAATTGTGGATCTACATCACCACAAGCGAGATTTGGCGGATAGCTTGTTGGAAGATGCTGATATTAGTGGCAAGATATCTACTACTGAGTTGTTAAAGTTGATTCAGGAAAGGTAGATAAACTACTCGTTAAATCACGAAAACTGCATAACCACAACTTGCTCAGAGTTAAGAATTAATGACAGTTAAGGAAACTGCTCTGAGCTTTCTTTATAGAAATGCTTGGTTAAATTTGCTTGGTCATTTAATATGCACTCATATAATAGCGATCGCCCGCATGACTAACCCATCAACATATTATTGGACATTGATCAGAATTAATCCTGCGGGAAATCGCCAAGTTCAGTCGATTCCTTCAGCAGAGACATTTTTTAACCA
>CAZQXC010000166.1:0-5008 GCA_964597075.1 uncultured Roseivirgaceae bacterium
TCAAACCTGCCCAAGCCAATACGGCTTCATAAAGTTGACCCAGGTTCATACGCGAAGGCACACCAAGCGGATTTAAACAGATATCAACCGGTGATCCATCTTCCAGGAACGGCATATCTTCATCGCGAACAATTCTGGCTACAACGCCTTTGTTACCGTGACGACCCGCCATCTTATCACCCACTTTCAACTTACGCTTCTTAGCAATGTAAACTTTCGCTAACTGAACGATACCCGTAGGAAGTTCATCCCCTACTTCCAGTGTAAAGCGTTCACGCTTAAATTCACCGGCAATACCGTTACGTTTAACCAGATAGTTTCTTACTAACTGACCAATCAAATCATTGATATGATCATCGGAGGTCCAGTTGTCAAGTGATATATCAGCAATCAGGTTCACTTCTTCAGGAACTGCGTAGTTGCTTTCATCGCGGTAGATGTTCTTATCCGGGAAGAGATTATTCTCAATTACTTTGCTTGAGAACTTTACACCTTTACTGATAAGCTCATCGCCAAATTTATGCTTCACGCCATTGCTGGACTTTCCATTCAACAGAGCAGCAAGCTTCTTCACCATTTCTGAACGCAATTCAGACAATGTCTTGCTGTACTTTGACTTCAGCGCGTCCAACTCTTTCTTCGACTTGGTGCGAATATCTTTGTCGCGTTTTGGTCTTGAGAACAGCTTCGTGTCAATGACAACACCTTTCAATGATGGAGGCGCCTTAAGTGATGCATCCTTAACATCACCGGCTTTATCACCAAAAATGGCGCGAAGAAGCTTTTCTTCAGGAGTAGGATCGGTCTCACCTTTCGGAGTGATCTTACCAATAAGTATATCTCCTTCCTTAACTTCGGCCCCTACGCGAATGATACCGTTTTCATCAAGATGCTTAACAGCCTCTTCGCTCACGTTAGGAATTTCAGAGGTAAGTTCTTCTTCACCACGCTTGGTATCACGTACTTCCAATTCAAATTCTTCGATGTGAATGGATGTATAAACATCATCACGAACAACCCTTTCAGATATTACAATGGCATCTTCAAAGTTGTAACCCTGCCATGGCATATAGGCCACTACCAGGTTTCTACCCAAAGCCAATTCACCTTTATTGGTAGCATATCCTTCAACAAGGGGCTGACCTTTTGTAACACGCTCACCCTTTTTAACTAAAGGTGAGTGATTGATACAGGTGTCCTGATTGGTACGTCTGAATTTAACCAGACTATATGTTCTTACTTCATTATCAAAATTTACAGAACGTTGCTCTTCCGTAACATCATACTTGATAATAACTTTATTCGCATCAACATACTCCACAACACCGTCACCCTCAGCCGTAATTAATGCGCGTGAATCCAATGCAATGCGACCCTCCAAACCGGTACCCACAATAGGCGCCTCAGGGCGCACGAGGGGCACCGCCTGACGTTGCATGTTAGATCCCATCAAGGCACGGTTAGCGTCATCATGTTCGAGAAATGGAATCATAGAAGCGGCCACCGAAACAATCTGGTTCGGAGCAATATCCATATACTTCAGATCCTTAGGCTCAACCACCGGGAAGTCACCCTCGAAGCGCGCCTTTACTTTCTCTTCAAGAAACTCTCCGTTAGCTTTAATCTTTATGCTCGCTTGTGCAATATTGTGGGTGTCTTCTTCTTCAGCAGTAAGGAAAATAATCTCCTTACCCTTAACCTTTCCATTTTCAATTTTCCGGTAAGGCGTTTCAATAAAGCCCATCTTGTTCACTTTAGCATGAACGCAAAGTGAGGAGATAAGACCAATGTTTGGACCTTCAGGTGTTTCAATAGTACACAGGCGACCATAATGTGTATAGTGCACGTCACGAACCTCAAAACCGGCACGCTCACGTGAAAGACCACCGGGACCGAGTGCCGACATTCTGCGCTTGTGCGTAATCTCAGCCAATGGATTGGTTTGATCCATGAATTGAGAAAGTTGGTTCGTTCCGAAAAATGAATTGATAACGGAAGATAGTGTACGCGCGTTGATCAGATCAACGGGTTTGAAATCTTCATTATCACGAACATTCATTCTTTCCTTGATCGTTCTTGCCATTCGGGCAAGACCAACTCCAAACTGGGTATATAATTGTTCACCGACGGTCCGTACCCTACGGTTACTCAAGTGATCAATATCATCAATCAGAGCCTTGGAGTTAATCAAACCAATGAGGTACTTCACAATAAGAATAATATCTTCTTTGGTGAGAACACGTTGATCGTAACTCAGATCAAGACCTAACTTTTTGTTTATTCTGTAACGGCCTACTTCACCCAGGTCATAACGCTTCTCGCTGAAGAACAAGCTTTGAATGATATCACGGGCTGTTTGTTCATCAGGAGCTTCTGTATTTCTTAGCTGACGGTAGATTTGCTCTACGGCTTCTTTTTCCGAGTTAGAATTGTCTTTCGCCAAGGTGTTAAAGATGATGTGGTAATCAGCCACGTTTACATCTTCACGGTGAAGAATAATAGATTTTACACCTGACTCAAGAATAGTTTCAACATCTTCTTGCGACAACACGTGGTCACGCTCCAGTAATACCTCATTACGATCGATAGATACTACTTCACCAGTATCTTCATCCACGAAGTCTTCCGTCCAGGTGCGCAACACACGGGCGGCCAGCTTACGGCCGGCAACTTTCTTTAGTGTGTTCTTATTTGCCTCAACTTCTTCAGAGAGACCAAATAAATCCAGAATATCTTTATCCGTACCGAAACCAATTGCGCGAAGCAATGTGGTTACTGGGAATTTCTTTTTACGGTCAATGTATGCATACATCACCGAGTTCACATCCGTAGCAAACTCAATCCACGATCCTTTGAAAGGAATAATACGTGCAGAGTAAAGTTTTGTGCCATTGGTGTGCTTGCTCATAGCAAAGAACACACCGGGTGAACGGTGCAATTGGGAAACGATAACACGTTCCGCACCATTGATTACAAATGACCCTTTTTCAGTCATGTATGGGATGTTACCCAAAAAAACCTCCTGCTCAATGGTTTCAAAATCTTCATTATCCTCATCGTTACAGGTAAGGCGAAGTTTTGCTTTTAGGGGAACAGAGAAGGTTAATCCTCTGTCGATACACTCGTCAACATCGTATTTAGGAGGATCAATGGTGTAATCCACGAACTCCAACACAAAGTTTTCACGTGAGTCAGAAATCGGAAAATTTTCCGCGAATACCTTATATAGGCCTTCGTTCTGTCTTTTTTCAGCGGGGGTATCTATTTGTAAAAAATCTCTGAATGACTGGAGTTGTACGTCCAAAAAGTCAGGGTAGTCGATAACTTTTTCAGCAGACGAAAAGTCAATTCTGCCAATGCTATTTTTCTTTGCCAAGGTGCTTAACGTTTATGTTCAAATCCTGGACGAGTTTCCATGGCTGGTACGATGCCACAGGTATAAATAGGAATAGACCTTATCCCGATTATGCATCGGGGTAAGGTCTAACGGAAGGCGTTAGACGTACCTGCGCCTTCCAGAAGAATTACTTCAATTCCACTTCAGCACCCGCTTCCACGAGTTGCTTCTTGAGGCTTTCAGCTTCATCTTTTGGTAATCCTTCCTTTATAGTTTTAGGAGCTCCGTCCACTACATCTTTAGCTTCTTTCAAGCCAAGACCAGTGAGTTCTTTAACAAGCTTCACAATTTGAAGTTTGTTAGCACCCGGTGCCTTCAACACTACATCGAAGTTGGTTTTTTCTTCAGCGGCAGCACCGCCAGCAGCACCGCCAGCAGCAGGGCCAGCAACAACCGCTGCAGCAGCAGGTTCAATACCGTAGGTTTCTTTTAAATAAGAAGCAAGTTCATTTACTTCTTTAACAGTGAGTTCAACGAGTTGATCTCCGAGAGCTTTAACGTCAGCCATTTTTAATAAAATTTAAAATTTTCGATTCAACAATTATTTATTACCACGCTCTTCCAATGCCTTAACCAATCCTGCTACAGTATGCTTTCCGCTTAACAAAGCAGAAATAACATTCTTGGCAGGTGATTGCAGCAAGGAAATAACATCGCCAATGAGCTCATTTTTACTCTTGAGATCACTGAGCGTACTAAGGTTTTCATCTCCGATAAAAAAATCGGAGTCGATAGAGGCAGCTTTCAATACAGGTTTGCCTTCCAGCTTCTTACGGAACTCCTTGATGATTCTGGCAGGCACGTTTCCCGCTTCTTTCGAAAAGAGGACGCCTGAAAAACCTTTTAAAGTTCCAAAAAGTGGAGCGTAGTCAACACCTTCTTGTTTCTCCAGGGCCTTACGAATCATGGTGTTTTTATACACTTTATATTCGATGCCACTTTTGTAACAAAGTCTTCTGAATGCATTTACCTGTGCTACGGTTAATCCGCCTGCATCGGTAATGTAGAAGTGAGTGGTGTCAGCAAACTTGTGACTGAGTTCCTCTATAATTTGTGCTTTTTCTTCTCTGGTCATGTTTCAATTTTCTTAAATACCAGCAATAGAACCCGTGTCAACTCTTACGCCTGGACTCATCGTTGTGGAAAGACTTATACTTTTGAAGTACGTTCCTTTCGAAGATGAAGGCTTAAGTTTTGCAATCACTTGAATCATTTCCATGGCATTGTCCCTGATTTTGTCAGGTGAGAAGGAAGCTTTCCCGATGCTCACGTGTATAATTCCAGTTTTATCAATTTTGAAGTCAATTTTACCGGCTTTTACTTCTTTCACCGCTTTACCGACTTCTAACGTAACAGTTCCTGATTTAGGGTTTGGCATTAAGCCACGAGGGCCCAATACTTTGCCAAGTTTACCCACCTTGGCCATCACAGTTGGTGTACAGATGATCACATCAATATCTGTCCAGCCTCCTTCAATTTTTTGGATATAGTCATCCAAACCAACATGGTCGGCACCAGCATCCTTAGCATCCTGAACTTTATCAGGCGTGCATAGAACGAGTACCTTAACAGTTTTACCAATGCCGTGAGGTAATGAAACCACACCGCGAA
>CAZQXC010000167.1:0-1243 GCA_964597075.1 uncultured Roseivirgaceae bacterium
AGAATCACGCGTTGCGAGACTGGCGCTTCCATCGCCGGACTGGGCCTGTCGGCTCAGGATTGCATGCAGGTTTTCCGGTCGCAGCTGAGTATACCGCTTCAGCATTTTCCAATCCTTGTGCCCGGTCACAAGCGGGACCTGCTCGATGGTCAGGCCCGCTTCGAACAGTCGACTTGTTCCCTCGTGACGAAGGTCGTGGAAGTGCAGGTCTTCGATGCCGGCCTCCCTGCAGGTCCGCCGGAAGTTCGCTCCGATTGATCTGCCATTGTGCGGAAAGCATCGCCCTTTTGTTCTTCCCGTCCGCCGGCGCTGCGCTTCGAGGATCGCCCAGGCGTCAAAACCGGTTGCCGAGAGCAGAGGAACGCGCTGGTCGTTTCCAGCCTTGTTGCGGGGGTCCTTGCGGTCCCTGACCAGGATCGTGCGCGTGCGCGGGTCGAGATGCTGCCATTCGATGCGGACGATCTCATCAAGACGCATCGCGGTGGCGATAGCAAATTTCGTGATGTCGCTCATCGGCATCGTATTGCGGTCATTTGCATCAAAGTGCGCAAACAGGATTTCAAGCTCTTCCTCCGACGGTCGCCGGTCGCGCTCTTCTCCCTTGCCGATTGCCCCCATGCGCCTCAAGGCGACGCGCGCGAGCTTGACCGCCTCGGTGTTGACCTGAAGGCCGTGCAGGGCGGCGGCATGGGTCAGGACCGTCCCGATGAACGACATGTCGATGGCAAGCGTTGCCGGTCCTGCGCCCGCTTCAACCCGCTCCCTGCCATATCGGATGAGGCGCTCTCTCGTCAGGCCCGCAACCGGCTCGGCGCCGAGCTCTGCCACAAGGCGGCGCAGCACGGCAGACTTGGACCGCCGCAATGGCTTGCCGTAGGTGGCAAGGTCGTCAATGTGCGCCTGAATGAGTGATGCAAAGGAATCCTTGGTGGTTAACCGGCGCGCCGACGGATCGATGTCGAGATCGATGGCGCGTTCGGTATCGCGCGCCCATGCGTCGGCATCGGCCTTCATCCGGAACGTCTTGCTGAACGTCCGGCCCCCGCGCCGGACCTGCACGCGCCAGCTACCCTTGCGTTTGTCGATCGAGGCCAATTTCGATACTCCTCTGTACACGCAGCGTCGGGACACACTGGGGACACACTCAGAACGGAAACGCCCGGAAATGGCCGGAACGTTACGGAAACACCGGGACACAATCGATGAATCCAGTGTTTTGAAGATGCAGGATTTTTGATGAAAA
>CAZQXC010000167.1:1253-4968 GCA_964597075.1 uncultured Roseivirgaceae bacterium
CCGGCACTGCCGGGCCTTCCACCGCACGCTCTCGAAGAAGGCGCTGCTCTGGACCGAGATGGTCACCGCCGACGCCGTCCTCCACGGCCCCCGCGACCGCCTGCTCGGCTACGGCCCTCAGGAACACCCCCTCGTCCTCCAGCTCGGCGGCTCGGACCCCGCCAAACTCGCCGAAGCTGCCCGCATCGCCGAAGGTTTCGGCTACGCGGAAGTGAACCTCAATTGCGGCTGCCCGTCCGACCGCGTCCAGTCCGGCGCCTTCGGGGCCTGCCTGATGGCCGAGCCGGACCTCGTCGCCGATTGCGTCGCCGCCATGCGCGCTGGCGTCTCCCTCCCCGTCACCGTCAAGAACCGCATCGCTATTGACGATCTGCCCGCCCGCGAGACGCTCTTCACCTTCGTGGACAAGGTCGCCGCCGCCGGCTGCTCCGTGTTCACCGTTCACGCCCGCGCCGCCTGGCTGAAAGGCCTCAGCCCCAAGGAAAACCGGGAAGTCCCGCCGCTCGATTACCGCCTCGTCGCAGAACTGAAAGCTGCTCGCCCCCGGCTTACCATTATTCTCAACGGCGGCATCACCTCGCTCGATCAGTGTGCAGAGCACCTTAAAACCTTCGACGGCGTCATGCTCGGCCGCGCCGCCTATCAGACTCCCGGCCTACTCGGCGACGTCGACGCCCGCCTCTTCGGCGAAGGTGCGCCCGTCACCGCAGGGGAGGCGGTCGGCCTGTATGAGCCCTACATCGCTGACCGTCTTGCGGAAGGCGTCAGCCTCCACGCCATGACCCGCCACATGCTCGGCCTCTTCGCCGGCCAACCCGGTGCCCGTCAATGGCGTCGCATCCTCTCGGAAAATACCGTCAGAAAAGGCGCCGGACTCGAGGTTCTCCACGCCGCTCTTGCCGCCATCGAAGCCGTCGAGACCTAGACGCGGCCATTCTCCACCGGGTCATCCCCTTTGGCCCAAATGACTGTGCGCTGCCGAAGGCGGCGGTGAAATCTTCGCTGACCGTGCGGAGCTGTACCCGCGTGATGAAGGTGGCGCGCACGATTGCCGATCTTGACGGTGCCGGCGGTGTACGGCGCGTACACATCGCGGAAGCGCTGCGTTACCGGCACCCGCCGGCTTCGGGCCTAGCTGCGGCGCTGGGACAGGTGCGGGCGCGTTGAGCCCTGTTTGACGCCAGGCGGTTAAGGCTCTGATCAGGCCTTTGAACTAGGTTCGGCGGATGACCGCCCCGCCCGACCGCCCTGATGACAGCGAATCGCCCGAACGCGCGTTCCTGGCGACAGCGAGCCACGAAATCCGCACGCCGCTGAACGGCATTCTCGGCACCGTGTCGCTGCTACTGGAAACCGACCTCTCGCCGGCCCAGCGCGAATATGCCGAAACGATCCGGCTCTCCGGCGGGCGCCTGCTCGACCTGCTCAACAATGTGCTCGACTATGCAAGGCTCGACGCCTCCGCCGTCGAACTTGAAACCGAGCATTTCTGCCCGCTGCAGCTCGCCCGCGAAGTCGCCGAACTGCTGGCCCCGCGCGCCCACGCGGCCGGGCTCGATCTCGCGGTGCGCGCGGTGCAGTGGCCGGTCCCGGTTTATGAGGGGGATGCCGGGCGGCTGCGCCAGATCCTGTTCAACCTCGTCGGCAATGCGTTGAAATTCACGGCGCGCGGCGCCGTGCTCGTGGATGTCGAGCCGCGCGCTGGCAGCCTCGCCTTTCATGTGCGTGATACCGGCCCTGGAATTGCCGAGGAAGATCAGGCCCGCCTGTTCGAGGCGTTTCGCCAGTCGGGGTCCGGCGACGCCTACCGGGACGGCGGCGTCGGGCTCGGCCTTGCCATCGTCAAACGCCTCGCCGACCTGCTCGGCGGCACCGTCAGTGTTGCCTCGCGGCCGGGGGAAGGGGCCACCTTCACCGTCGAAGTGCCCCTCGCGCTCGCAGATGCGGTCTCGCTCCACGACGCCGCCCATCTGGGCGGGCGGATCGGCCTTGCCGGCCTGCCGCCCGCGACCTCGCTGTCGCTCGCCGCAGCGATGGCCGGCCTCGGGACTGAGGCGTATCAGTTTGATCTCTCCGATGGCCGGATCCCGCCGGGTATCGACGTTCTGCTGGTCGGCGCGGATCTGCCCGAAGCCATGGTCGCCGCGCTCGCCCGGCAGGCGCTGGCGCTGGTCGTGCTGCGTCCCGAAGACCGGGGCGCCATTGGCCGCTTCCGCCAGCTCGGATGCCGGGGCTGGCTGGTCCGGCCGTTGCGGATGTCCTCGGTCGCGGAGCGGATCGTCCTGGCGCGCACCGGCCATCATGTCTCTGAGGAGCCGGAAGCGATATCGGGCGCGGGCCGGGTGCTGATCGCGGATGACAATCCTGTAAACGCGCTGATTGCACGGCGCGCCTTGGAATCGGCCGGGTTTACAGTCAGTGTGGCGGTGACCGGAAGCGAAGCGCTCGATGCGGCGGCGCGGATGGCGCCTGACCTTGTTCTGATGGACCTGAGGATGCCGGTAATGGATGGCTTCGAAGCGATGCGGCGCCTGCGGGCAGACGGTTTCACGGCTCCGATCCTGGCGGTTTCTGCCGAAATGACGCCGACCATCGAACGCCGGGCCCGCGAGGCCGGCGCGAGTGGGGTTGCGGCCAAGCCGCTGGATGCCGAGGCGATTCGCTCCCTTGCGGTGCAATGGACGTCCGGCTCGGGCCGCCTGACAGGCGCCGCATGATCGACACCGCCGTGATGCCGCCGCCGGAAAAAGCCCCGCCGCGTTTCGTCCGTGCACTGAAGGCCATGCGCGACCGCCGGATGGCCGCGATGTTCCTGCTGGCCTTGTCGGCCGGCCTGCCTTACGGCGCGGTACTCGGTACGCTGAACGCCTGGCTGACCACCGAAGGCGTGACACCTTCGACCATTGGCGTCCTGTCCATCGTCACCATCGGCTACGCGTTCAAGTTCCTCTGGTCGCCGGCCTTCCAGTCCGCGCACCATCCTTTCCCCTTCCTTGGCCCGCGCCGTACCTGGCTGCTCAGCCTGCAGCTGCCGATTGCCGGCCTCCTCTTCCTGCTCGCCTTTTCGAACCCCGGCCAGAACATCGGCATGGTCGCCGTGATCGCGCTGTTCGCGGCGCTGTTCTCCGCCACGCATGACATCGTGCTGGATGCCTGGCGGATCGAGGTCGCGCGCTCGGAAGAAGACAAGGACCTGATGGCTGCGCTCTACCAGTTCGGCTACCGGATTGCGGGCTTCATCACCGGTTTCATGGCGCTCCTGCTGGCGGGCATCTATGGCTGGGTCGTCGTCTACGTGATGATCGCGGTGATGATGCTGCTGTCGATTGCCGGCACGTTTCTCGCGCCGGAACCGGAAATCCGGACAGGCCCCGGAACCGCGCGGCTGACCTTCCAGGCCGGCCTGCCGGCGCGCGAGCGGACGTTTGCGACCTTGCTGGTGGCGGGCGGCTGGATTGCGGCCTTCCTGATGATTGCCAGCTTTGTCATTGCCTCGTTCACGCAGGTGCCCCCGCCGAGGGGCGGCGCCTTTGTTTCCGAACAGGGGCCATGGATCGTTTTCCTGACCGTCCTGCTGCCGGCGACGGGCGCGCTGATCCTGCTGCTGCGCCATGGCCGGATACCCGCCGAGATCATTGTCGGCCCGTCTGACGAGCCGGCGGCGGCGCGGATCACGCGCGCGGTGTTCCGTTCGATCTTCGATCCGCTGATGGAC
>CAZQXC010000168.1:0-820 GCA_964597075.1 uncultured Roseivirgaceae bacterium
GGATTGCCGTAATGTTATAGGTTTTAGCGGCTTCCGATTGCCAGAATTTTAAATCGGAAACATGTGTCCAGGTTAACCCATCTTCCCGGATGCCTTGTAACCAATCGTCTTTGGTGCGATCAAGCGAAACACCGTACACGGTAAAACCTTTATCCTTATACGCATTATATGCCCTGACAACATTCGGATTCTCCTTGCGGCAAGGGCCACACCATTTTGCCCAAAAATCAACCAACACATACTTACCACGCATGGAAGATAAGGGTACCACCTGACCTTCCGGATTGGCCAGCGAAATTTCTGGTGCTTCTTGTCCAATCGCCAGGGTTTTCATTTTATCAACCATTGTAACAAAATCCTTGGCATGGGTATAATCAGGCCACTCTTTTCTAAGCTTTTCGGCTGTTACAACATAGGCATCGAAATAAACATCTTTATCCAGCATCTGACCTTGCAATACATTGATAACACCAAGCGATGGCGGACTTTCCTTTACCTGCGCAGCAACTTTATCGCTAGCATCAGTCAATAACTTCTGATAATCCTTTTGGATAGCCAGTATAACTTTTTCATCATTGGCCACCTGGGCCTTGTTGAAATCAGCAATAAGTTTTTGGGCTTCCGGTGAGTTTTGAACACCATTAATTAACGTTTGAGCATTTCGGATAAATTCAATTTCAGGTGATCCCTTTACTTCAAAAAAACCAGTGGCTTCATTGCCGTCAACATTTACTTCCAGATCATTTTTATGAAGAATAACATCAATCACCTGGCGGTTATAAAAATTGATTTTGTAATACCCTGGCTCTTTAAGTTTTAT
>CAZQXC010000168.1:830-4912 GCA_964597075.1 uncultured Roseivirgaceae bacterium
CTGCCAACCCGTGCCTGATTTCGTGAGTTCCATTATGGAAATAGTTCCCCCCTGTTGCGGAAAACCTACCTTTCCCTTCACGGTAACTTCCCAACTACCATCGTCCTTGGCTTGCTGACCGTTGGAGGAACAACCCATCAATAACAATACACCTATCAAAACAAAGGTTACACTTACATTAAATCGCTTCATTTTTCTTCAAGTTTGTTTACTAATAATTGATTGGCCACTTTCGGGTCAGCCTTACCCTTGCTGCGTTTCATTACCTCGCCCATAAACATAGCCAATATTCCCTTTTTACCACGCTTGTACTCTTGTACTTTATCAGGAAAGTCGGCCAGTACTTCATCAATAACAGGCAAGATAGAATCTTCATTACTGGTTTGCAGAACATTCAATTGCTGTGCCACTTCCAGCGGTGATTTCCCATCACATTGTAACAATTCAGGAAAAACCCGCTGCGAAGCTACTGAAAAACTTATCTTCCCTGACTCCACAAGTTCAATCAATTCAGCTAAGGTAACTGCCGAAACCGGAAATTCGTTTGCCGTTAGTGTAAGTTCATTCATAGCCGATTTAACCGGGCCCATGATCCAGTTGGAAACTGCTTTATAATTTAAAACATGCTTACAAACTTCTTCAAAGTATTGGGCAATATCCTTAGTATCGGTAAGTACCTCTGCATCGTAAAGCGGCAGCTTGTAGTGCGTTGTAAATTTCTGAATGAGCTCATCCGGTAATAGAGGCATGGATGATTTTATTTCATTAAGCCAATGTTCAGAAACTTGCACGGGGCTCAGATCCGGATCAGGAAAATAGCGGTAATCATTTAACTCTTCCTTGGTACGCATACTATAGGTTGCTCCGGTTTCCGCATTGAACAATCGTGTTTCCGAAATGATTGCTTGTCCATGCTCCACTAAAGCGATCTGCCGTTCAATCTCAGCATCAATGGCGCGTTGCACGTTACGAATAGAGTTCATGTTCTTAATCTCCACCTTTTTACCAAACGTAGTCGCGTCATTCAACATCACCGAAACATTGGCATCGCATCTAAGTGAGCCTTCCTCCATGTTACCATCGCATACATCCAGGTAGCGAACCAGTTTACGAACTTCGGTGAGAAAAGCATACGCTTCCGCTGAACTTCGAATAACCGGATCGGTAACAATTTCAATCAGCGGTACACCGGCACGACTAAAATCAACGAAGGTAACATAGGTGCCATCCATGTGCATCGACTTACCGGCATCTTCTTCCAGGTGGATGCGATTCAGTTGAACTTTCTTCTCAGCGCCATCAACCTTAATGGTAACATATCCTCCTTTACATATGGGGGTCCGATCCTGCGTTAACTGGTACCCTTTTGGAAGATCCGGGTAGAAATAGTTTTTCCGATCGAAAATCATGACCCGCGCAATTTCCGAGTGGCACGCGAGGCCCATTTTAATAGCCAATTCCACAGCTTTCCTGTTCAGCTTAGGCAACGTGCCAGGATGCGCCAAGGTAATGGCACTAACGTTTGTGTTTGGAGAACTGCCATAAGCCGTTAAATCGGCAGCAAAGATTTTGCTTTCAGTAAGAAGCTGGGCATGAACCTCAAGACCGATTACGGCTGTGTACTTAGTAACGTCCATAACAAATAGTCCATAGAATATAGCCACTCCACCCTATAGGTACTTGATTAAAGACCATTAATAATCGTTTTTGCTTTTGCAATTACTGCATCCAGTCCGCCAAGGTTCTTTCCTCCCGCAGTAGCGAAGAATGGTTGCCCACCTCCCCCGCCATCAATTTCTTTTGCCAGTATTTTTACCAGCTCACCGGCATGGTATTTTTTTGTTTCCATGAGCTTCTCGCCTATCATTACTGAAACCTGAGGTTTACCATCCACATCGGCTGCGAGTATCAGTAACAAATCATCAAACTGATTACGAAGTGCATACGCGATATTTTTTAATGCATCCGCATTGGGCACGGACACTTTTTCGATTATGGTATGCGATCCGTTTGCCTTAACAGCTTTCTTTGCCAGCTGATCTTTCAGGTTGTTGGCGTATTCCTGATGAATGGCCTCAAGCTTTTTCTCAAGCGCATGCTTCTCATCAGTGAGGTTTTTTACTGAAGTGACAAGATCTTTAGGATTCTTCAAAAGCGCTCTCACTTCGTCCAGTAAAGACAGTTCATTGCGAACATACTGCTCAGCAGTTTCAGCCGTTATCGCTTCAATCCTTCTTACCCCGGCTGCAACAGAACTTTCTGAAATAATTTTAAACAAGCCAATATTTCCGGAAGATGGAACATGTGTGCCTCCACAAAGTTCCACCGAAAACAATGGGTCAAATGTTACCACCCTTACAAAGTCGCCATATTTTTCACCAAACAGTGCCATCGCGCCAAGTTTTTTGGCCTCCTCAATGGGCACATTCAGTTTAACATCAGCATGAATATCTTCCCTGATTTTTGCATTCACCCGATCTTCTACTTTCTGAATTTCTTCAGGTGTCATGGCAGCAAAATGTGAAAAGTCGAAACGGGTAACTTTCTCATTTACCAACGAGCCCTTCTGTTCAACATGCTTGCCCAATACTTCGCGCAACGCAGCATGGAGCAAATGTGTAACCGAGTGGTTGTTCATGGTACGTTTGCGCTTCTTCTCGTTAACAACGGCATGAAATACAGTAGTTAAATCAGTTGGAAGCTTATCAGTAAAATGAACAATCAGCTCATTTTCTTTTTTGGTATCAACGATACTTATCTTTTCAGCACCTAACTGGAGGTAACCCGTATCGCCTACTTGCCCACCACTCTCGGCATAAAATGGCGTACGATCAAATACCAGTTGATAGAGTTCTTTATTCTTCTGTACTAGTTTTCTGTACTTTACAATCCGGACATTGGCTTCCAGAAAATCATACCCAATAAATTCCGTCTTTTCATCATCACCCACCAGAATCCAATCTCCGGTTTCTTTAGTGGCATCTGCTTTCGAACGGGCCTTTTGTTTTTCCATCTCAGCATGAAAGCCCTTATCATCCACACTAAAGCCTTTTTCACGTGCAATGAGTGATGTCAGATCAAATGGAAATCCAAACGTATCATAGAGTTCAAATGCCAGTTCACCCGGAACAATTTTATTCTTGAATTGAGTTTCAACAGATTCAAAGCGCTTTAGTCCACGCTCCAGTGTTTTCAAAAATGAATTCTCTTCCTCATGAATTACTCTTCCTACATAATCCTTTTGTGCCTCGAGCTCAGGAAATACGTCTTTCAATTGATTGGAAAGAATAGGAACTAATTTATATAGAAACGGCTCATTAAAATTCAGGAAAGTATATCCGTACCGCACAGCTCTCCTTAATATTCTGCGAATAACATAACCAGCTCCCGTATTGGAAGGCAACTGACCATCACAAATCGCAAACGAAACGGCACGAATGTGGTCGGCCATTACGCGTAAGGCAATATCAGTTTTAACCCCCTCTGCCCGCTGGGCACCTCCCCCTTCAGGGTGAGACTGGGAACCCGTGTAGTTAATGCCTGCTGATTCGGCAATGAAATTAATCAATGGAGCAAATACATCGGTGTCGTAGTTGGAAGTCTTTCCCTGAATGGCCATGCACAAGCGTTCAAAGCCCATACCGGTATCAACATGTTGTGCCGGAAGCTTTTCCAGTGAGCCATCGGCCTTGCGGTTAAACTCCATAAATACCAGGTTCCAGATTTCTACTACCTGTGGATGATCATTATTTACTAATTCCTTTCCTGGTTTCTTTTTAATTTCTTCTGCTGATCGTAAATCAATATGAATTTCAGAACACGGGCCACACGGACCAGTCTCTCCCATCTCCCAAAAATTATCTTTCTTTTTTCCTAAGATGATCCGGTCTTCTTCAACAAAATTTTTCCAGAGTTTTTTTGCCTCTTCATCTACCGGAAGATAATCGGCCTTATCACCACCAAAAACACTCACGTATAATCTTTCTTTCGGAAGTTTATATACTTCAGTAAGTAATTCCCAAGCCCATTCAATGGCTTCTTTCTTGAAGTAATCACCAAACGACCAGTTGCCCAGCATTTCA
>CAZQXC010000169.1:0-4838 GCA_964597075.1 uncultured Roseivirgaceae bacterium
TAGAGCATCTGACTGTTAATCAGAGGGTCCTTGGTTCAAGTCCAAGAGGAGGAGCTTGAAAAAGAGGCAGTTACAAGAGATTGTGACTGCCTTATTTTTTGTTACAAACAACCTTATTTATCATTAACCCTATTACTTCTTCACCACTGTAAACTCCACCCTGCGGTTATTGGCCCTTCCTTCATCGGTATCGTTGGTCTCGATGGGTTTGGTTTCACCATATCCCTGAGCAGTTAAACGACTACTATCAATACCCTGACTTGCAATATAATCCACCACAGCCTGCGATCGCCCTTGTGAAAGATTCAGGTTATATTCATCTGCACCCCGGCTGTCGGTGTGGCCGGCAATCTCGATTTCCACGGTTAAATTTCCCTTTAAGAAATCAACAACTTTATTCAATTCCACAAATGACTCCTTCTTCAGTGATGTCTTATCGAAATCAAAATAAATATTTTTTAACCGTACGGTCAGGCCTACTTCAATAGGTTGGAGGATGAGGTCTTTAATAACCGGGGTCATCTCCTCACTTAACACCTCTACACTGTCGCTGGCATTCAGGTAGCCTTCTGCGGAAGCAGAAAGCATATACCAGCCCATCTTTTTTATTTCCTGTTCATATTTTCCAGCTCCCGCCTGAAGATTCAGGTTCATACTTCGGTCACCTTTCAATTGTACCTGTAGTCTTGAAGCCACAGGTTTCATGGTTTTACTATCATAAATGGTACCGGCCAACACCAGTTTTTTCGCAATCGGTGTGAGGTAGAGATCAACATATAAGGTAGTGTCATTGCCCAACGTGGGCAATGGTATGCTTATGTCCTTTGGTAAAAATCCTTCCTGTGATGCGGCTACTGTAAAACCATTTACTTCTGGAATCTGGGTTTCATATTTTCCGTCATCTTTTGTTGGTAATACTATTGTTTCTGTATCCACCGGCTTTACCTGCACATTGGCCTGTATGGCCTGTTGTGTTTTTTCATTGAAGATAGTGCCGGTTACCATTACCGTAATGTCACGCGGAATAAGTTTGAATAAATCGAGTGTTCCACCCGCACCAATGACAGCGCGACTCATAAATACATGCCCGGCCCGGTCGATACAAAAGTACATTTCACCACCTGACGTGTTAATAGGAGCACCCATGTTTACAGGGTCGCTCCATTTTTGCCAGCTGTCATCCAGGCGGGTAGTTTTATAAATGTCTGACTTACCGAATTTTCCAGGCACGTTACGATCGCTGGCAAAGTACAAGGTTTTGTCATCGGGTCCGATAAACGGTCCAAAGTCATCATCCTTAACAGAAATATTCAGTCTCATTGGCCGCGACCACTTGCCATCACCACCCAGGTTGCTTATGTATAAGCTGCTTCGCGTGCTGTTTGCCAATTCACTAAGGGAAATAATCATATGTTTGCTGTCGGCCGACATGCTGGCCCCATAAAAGCGTCCTTTATTCATTTCCTTGAAGCCCGGTACATCCAGCTCGGTGATACCGCCCCCTGAACTCACCACAGAAAATCCCTTGGTGTCTTTTGCCCTACCTCCTTTAATAAAGAGCGAACCATCCGGCAAGGCTGTAAATACCTGGTTGCTACGGTGAACATTATAGGGTGCTGTTAAGTGTTGCGGTGCACCCCATTCACCATTATCACTCAACGTAGAAACCCAGATATCATCGCTGCCTTCTTTGCCAAAGGTGTTTTGCGGATGGTTGTGGATGAAGAAATATAGTTTTTTACCGTCAGCTGAAATAATAGGGGCGGCATCGTGATAATACGAGTTTACTTCTTTATTAAGCTTGACCACCGCATAGCGTGGAGCATATTCCTGGGCATAGGTGAACAGACAAAAAGCAACGGAGACAAGCGTGAGGGGTAATCTTTTCATTACAAACAGGGTTAACTGTTCATAAAGATAAAAACATTCGAGGGGAGTTAAAACCTTTCCCCGTCCCTGCCGGTAGGCCGGCTTCGTTCCTCGGACATCCCTCTCCTAACAGGAGAGGGGCAAGCGGTGAGGTTTCAAAAAAGACTCTGATGAATGATTCCTCGTCCGCTCATAGAAAGCGACACAATAATCAACAACAGGGCTAACGCATTGAAAACAAACATGCGCTTATGCTTAAGTGTGCTATCCGACATCTTTTTAGAAGTAGTTCGTGCCAACGTAATGAGCACAATGGCAATAATATTCAGCGAAATATGTTCTACAGCCCAATACCTGAGTTCGGCATTCTTCATGGTACCCGCATTAAACTGCACCACCGGGCTAACAAAATATAAAATCAACCCGATCAACAGTTGGAGATGTGTGAGGATAAACAGGTAAAGACCTAACTTATTATCTAACCCAGTATAAGGCTTCTTGCCCATCCACTTATTCAGCGCGATAAGCACCACCACTACCAACATAATCAACACGAAATACCTCAACAATGAATGGGTATGTACTAGGCCAATATGCATATCCTTAAAATTTAAGCCCGAAAATAGCACTCCTTTTCCAAACTTCCGAAAAACTGCATAATTTGGACAATCTCATGAAAAACTTATGCCTTTATCTGGTCTTGATGCTCTCCTCGCTAACAGGTTCGGCTCAAATGGAGAATGATTCAACACAATCAGCGCCCGACACTGTTAAGATGGGCACCTACATCATCAGTATTCATGACATCAACTTCCAGGCAAAAGAGTACACCCTCCGATTTTGGTTGTGGGCCTTGTACGACAACGTTACTTTCGACATGGCCAAGCAAATTGACATACCCAATGCAAAATCAATTGACGAGCAACAGGTGATTGTGGATGTAAATGATGGGGAAACCTGGCAACTCATTAAATTTCGCACCACCATGAAACAGAACTGGAAAGTGGGCAACTATCCTTTTGATAAACAACACCTGGTGGTACATATAGAAAATACCATTTTCGATAAAAATACGCTGGTGTTTACAGCTGATGAATTGGGGAGTGCGTATGATCGGGAGTTAACCCTGGACGGATGGCATATCAGTAATTTTGAAGTAGGCACCTTTGAAAAAGAGTATACCACTGTTTTTGGTGAGCCGTCAGCTGAATCACTGCACTCTGAATACTCTTCTTTCGATATAACCATGGATATTGAACGCGAAGGATGGGGCCTCTTTTGGAAACTATTTTCCGGTATGTATATCGCCTTTCTCATTTCTATGGTAAGCTTTGGACTGCAAGTGAAGGAACTTGAACCTCGATTCGGGTTGCCGGTGGGTGGTTTGTTTGCGGCTGTCGGTAACAAATATATTATCGATTCAC
This sequence comes from uncultured Roseivirgaceae bacterium, assembly GCA_964597075.1. Taxonomy (GTDB): domain Bacteria; phylum Bacteroidota; class Bacteroidia; order Cytophagales; family Cyclobacteriaceae; genus UBA2336. The sequence continues at coordinate 3,294 of CAZQXC010000169.1, forward strand.
TGCTACCGGAATCAAACACATTTACGCTAGTAGATTCCCTGCACTCCATTACGTTTTTCACCATTTTTATTATTCTTTTTTTATCGGCTATTACCCTGTACATCTACCACAAGGATAAAACCAAACAATCCATCAGGATAAATACTATTTCAGCCATTACAGTTTTTATTCTGTATGTTGTCGTTAATGTTATTATAGTCGTTTCGGCACTTTCATAAACCACTTGGCATGAAAATTTTCAAGAAAATCTTTGTTGGATTACTAATCCTGATTATTGCCCTGATCTTTGGGTTGTATGTGTACCTGCAATCCACAAAGCCTCAACTTGAGGCTACACTTACACTCAAAGGATTAAAAAATGAAGTGGAAGTTTTGTACGATGAATATGGTGTACCCCATATTTATGCCCAAAACGCTGATGATGCTTACTATGCGTTGGGTTATGTACACGCCCAAGACAGGCTTTTTCAAATGGAGATGCTCAGGCGTGCTGCGGGTGGCCGATTAGCAGAAGTACTCGGAGAGGATTTGGTGAAAGTTGATAAGTTTTTCAGAACATTGGGCCTGAACCATTTTGCAAAAGAACATTCTGAAAAATTTTTAAGCTCCGACACGGCTGCCTTTCAGCGGTTATCACTGGCTTATCAAAAAGGCATTAATCAATTTATCAAAACAGGGAAAACTCCTATAGAATTTACCATCATTGGAATACCGAAAGAAGAGTTTACACCACAGGATATTTACCTGGCCGTGGGCTTCATGTCGTTTGGATTTGCTGAGGGATTTCATGCCGACCCGGTGTTACAGAAAATAAAAACCGAGTGGGGAAATGAGTACCTGAAAGACCTGGCCATACAAACACCTGAGGACGCTGTCATTATCAAAAATTTTAACGGACCGGTTAAAACAAAAGGAAACGATCAGCTTATTGCCGCAATAAACGATGCCTTGGATAAACTACCTGTACCCCTATGGCAGGGCAGCAACGGCTGGGTGGTTTCAGCTGAGAAATCCGCATCAGGTTTTCCCATTCTCGCCAACGATACTCATATCGGGTTCGGACAACCTGCCGTCTGGTATGAGGCCCACATCGAGTATCCGGGCTTTAGTTTTTATGGACACCATCTGGCGGGAATACCGTTCGGCTTATTGGGAAACAACCGCTTTTGCGGAGTCGGGCTGACTATGTTTGAAAATGATGACGTTGATTTCTTTCAGGAAACTGTAAATCCTGAAAATAAAAACCAGGTGAAGTATAAAGAAGCGTGGGAAGAACTTGCCACACGCAATGAAATTATTAAAGTAAGCGGAGCAGATGATATTTCATTTGAGGTAAAGACAAGCCGGCATGGACCCATCATTAATGGCATTGTTGAAAATGTGAGTGATGAAGGAGACCCAGTGGCACTTTCATGGCTGTTGCTCTTGCTTGAAAACTATGCTGTGCAGGCTGCATACCAGTTAAATCATGCGTCAACATTTGCACAGGCACAGGAGGCTATTTCACTTTTCTCTGCCCCCGGTTTAAACGTGATGTATGGCGAT
>CAZQXC010000170.1:0-4813 GCA_964597075.1 uncultured Roseivirgaceae bacterium
CAGAGTTTATTTAAAGTCTGGCAAAGGTGACATTCAGGTAAACGCCCGTGATCTCAAGGAATACTTCCTATCTGAGATTCACCAGACACTGGTTAAGCAGCCTTTAGTGGCGCTTAAAGCCGAGAATCAGTACGATGTAACCATTAACGTAGAAGGCGGTGGCATAAAAGGCCAGGCTGAAGCGGTTCGATTGGGCATTTCACGAGCCTTGGTGCAGGTAAATGCTGAGAACAAACCGGTGCTGAGAAAAGAAGGTTTTATAACCCGTGACTCTCGCATGGTAGAACGCAAGAAGCCAGGCAGAAGGAAGGCCAGAAAGAGATTCCAATTCAGCAAACGTTAATCGTAAACATCAACTTTACATGGGAAAGAAATTAACTTATCAGGATTTATTAGAAGCAGGTGTTCATTTTGGACACTTAACCCGTAAGTGGAACCCGAAGATGGCAGAGTACATCTTCATGGAAAATAATGGTATCCACATTATCGACTTACACAAGTCATTAGCGGCCCTGGAAGAAGCAGCCTTTGCGATGAAGAACATTGTGCGTTCAGGCCGTAAAATAATGTTTGTGGCTACAAAAAAGCAGGCTAAAGACATTGTTTCGGAAGAAGCAAAGCGGTTGAACATGCCCTACGTAACAGAACGTTGGTTGGGTGGTATGCTTACCAATTTTGCCACCATTCGTAAGTCTCTGAAAAAACTTTCACAGATTGATAAACTGATGAAAGATGAGGCTTACCTGAACCTGCAAAAGAAAGAGCGCCTTACCCTCACACGCGAAAAGGCAAAGCTTGAAAAGCAGTTGGGTGGTATTGTTGATCTGAATAGGCTTCCTGCAGCGTTATTCATCATTGATGTGAAGCGTGAGCACATTGCCGTAAAAGAGGCTCAGAAATTGAACATTCCGGTGTTTGCCATGGTAGATACAAACTCTGATCCGAGCTCAGTTGATTTCCCTATTCCGGCCAACGATGATGCCTTCAAATCGATTTCACTTATAACCGGGTATATCGGAAGTGTTATAGAAGAAGCATTAAATGAGCGTAAGAAGGAGAAAGAAGAGGCTTCTTTGAAGAAAGAAGAAGACGAAAAGAGAAGTGTAGACGCGGCCGTCGAAGAAGCAAAATAAAATTGTCAATTGGCCGGGGTTGCTCCTGTCAGTGGCCGATAATCATACAGTAAACATCGGCCTTTCAGTCGGTGTTTATTTTTTTAAAGCCAACAAAGAATTATAAAATCGTAAATCTAAAATTATAAAGAGATGTCAATTTCAGCACAAGATGTAAACAAACTCAGGCAGATGACCGGAGCCGGTATGATGGACTGTAAAAAGGCCCTTACTGAAGCAGAAGGTGATTTCGAGAAAGCTATTGAGATATTGAGAAAGAAAGGACAGAAGGTTTCTGCTTCCCGTTCTGACAGAGAAGCTAAGGAAGGATCTGTTTTTGTTAAAGTAAGTGATGATAAGAAAGAAGCCGTATTAATCGCGTTGAATTGCGAGACTGACTTCGTGGCGAAGAATGAAGAGTTTCAATCGCTGGGAAAGTTGGTCGCTGATACAGCGTTTGCCAATAAACCTGCCGATAAAGAGGCGCTGTTAGCGTTAAAGGCTGGAGATCTTACCCTTAACGAAAAGATTACAGAGCTGGTGGGTAAAATAGGAGAGAAGATTGAGGTAAGTGAGTTTGTTCACATGAATGGCGAAACGGTGGTACCCTACATTCATGCTGGCGCGAAATTGGGCGTGCTGGTATCGCTTAAGGGCGTTAATGGAAAAGATGTTACCGATGCGGGTAAGGATGTGGGTATGCAGATTGCTGCTATGAATCCGGTAGCTGTTGATGAATCATCTGTCGATAAAAGTATTATTGAAAAGGAGCTTGAAATTGCCAAAGCGCAAATCCTGGCCGAAGGAAAACCTGAAAATATGGTGGAGAAAATCGCACAGGGTAAGCTGAATAAATTCTTTAAGGATAGCACATTGTTGCACCAATTGTTCGTTAAAGACAATAGTAAAACGGTAGCACAGTACCTGGATAGCGTAACCAAAGGGTTGACGGTTGCTGAGTTTAAGCGTGTGTCAATCGGGTAAAGCTTTTATCCCATAGGAAGGGGAGCCAATGGGCTCCTTTTTTGTTACCATTAGCGAAAATTGATAGCAGTTAAGGCAATTGTCGTAAATACTTATTTATTTTGAGAAATAATTCGTTTTGGTCATGTCCTTGGATATAAATACACCGGTCCCTATTGTTGATGGCGGATCAATTACCCGTGAAGAATTTCAAAAGCTTTACTTCAAGCCTCAAAAGCCTGTGGTGTTGCGTGGCCTGTGGAAGCAATACCCGGCTTACACCAAATGGACTATGGATTTTTTTAAGCAAACCATGGGCGATTTTGAGGTTGGGTTATTTGGCAATCGAAAAGAGGACCTTTCAAAAACACTGCAGGTACCGAATGCGATTATGCGTTTTGATGAATACCTGAGTTTGATTGAACGTGAGCCCACTGACTTGCGCTTATTTCTCTTTCCGATCTTTAAACACAAACCTGAACTATTAAAGGATTTCAGCTATCCCGAAATTGCCTCGGGTTACGTGAAAATTCCTTTTATGTTTTTTGGCCCGGCCAACTCCGTGGTTCGTATGCACCAGGATATTGATATGAGTAACGTGTTTCTTACCCAATTCCACGGAAGAAAGAGAGTTGTGTTGTTTGCGCCTGACCAATCCGAATTGTTGTACCGGTTACCCTTCAACGTTCATTCTACGGTTGATGTGGATCATCCGGATTATGAAGCCTATCCGGGCCTGAACTATGTTAAGGGAATGAGTACGGTTATTGAGCATGGTGACACCCTCTTTATGCCCAGTGGGTATTGGCACCATATAGAGTACCTCGATGGGGGATTCGGTCTTTCTGTAAGAACCTTGCCTTACGGATTATCCATGAAGGCGAAAGGACTATGGAACCTTACAATCCAGCGCTCCACCGATAATCTGATGCGTAAATTAAATGATGAGAAGTGGTTTGCGTTCAAGAAAGAGCTTGCAAATAAACGGGCCACGCGCGTAATGCAGAATTTAAGCGTGGCTTAGCAGGTAATAAGTTCTCTAAAAACCCTTTACTAATAAGGGCATCTCTAAAAACTCTCCCCTTATTCCCCTCTGGAGGGGAATAAGGGGAGGAAGATTAAAAACTTTGAGTTTTTAGAGTTACCCTTAGATTATTTAGCAACGGAGCGTTCAATTTCCCTGAGATTTTCCAGCTTCTTATTGCGTAAAAATCCATTGATATCCTCAAAGTGTTCACGCACGCGTTTGTTGCCAAATTCAAATACTTTAGTGGCCAGTCCGTCCAGGAAATCACGGTCGTGTGAAACCAGTATAAGGGTTCCATCAAAGGCTTTTAGCGCATCTTTTAGGATGTCTTTGGTTTTAATATCCAGGTGGTTGGTGGGCTCATCAAGAATCAACAGGTTGACCGGTTGAAGTAAAAGCTTAATCATGGCCAACCGTGTTCTTTCTCCACCCGATAGCATTTTTACTTTCTTGTCAATGGCATCGCCACTGAACATAAAGGCACCTAAAATATCTTTAATCTTGGAACGGATATCGCCTAAGGCTATCTGATCGATGGTCTCAAAAACGGTGAGGTCTCCATCTAATAAGGAAGCCTGGTTTTGGGCAAAATAACCAATCAGGGAGCCGTGGCCAAGCTGACACTTTCCTTCAAAATCTATTTCACCCATAATGGCTTTTACCAGGGTAGATTTTCCTTCTCCGTTTTTACCGACAAAAGCAATCTTCTCACCCCGTGCAATGGTTAGCGATACATCGGCAAACACGGTATGATCGCCATACTTCTTGGTAAGGCTATCAATAATAACCGGATAATTTCCTGAACGCGGTGCAGGCGGGAATTTCAGATTCAATGCGGATGAATCCACTTCATCCACTTCCACAATCTCAATTTTTTCCAGCATCTTTACCCGCGATTGCACCTGTAATGTTTTGGAGTAAGTGCCCTTGAAGCGGTCAATAAACTCCTGTATGTCCGCAATTTGCTTGGCTTGATCATCAAACTGTTTTTGCTGCTGCTCGCGTCTTTCTTTTCGCAATTGAAGATAATGGCTGTAATTTGTTTTGTAGTCGTAAATACGACCCATAGTGACTTCAATGGTTCGGTTCGTCAGGTTATCGACAAAGGTTTTGTCGTGGCTGATCACAATCACGGCTTTAGCATCATTTTTCAGGAAATCCTCCAGCCATTGTACGGATTCAATATCCAGGTGATTGGTAGGTTCATCCAATAAAATAAGGTCGGGCTTCTGGAGCAGTATTTTTGCAAGCTCTATGCGCATGCGCCATCCTCCGCTGAATTCACCTGTAGGGCGCGTGAAATCGGAACGTAAGAATCCAAGGCCTATTAATGTTTTCTCAATTTCAGCATCGTAGTTGATTTCTTCAATGGAATAGTATTTTTCACTGAGTTCTGAGACCTCTTCAATAATTATTGCATAGGCTTCCGACTCATAGTCGGTTCGTGTTTCGAGTTGATGGTTCAATTCATCAATCCGCTTTTTCATGTCGTTGATCTTCGAAAATGCTTTGGAGGCTTCTTCAAAAACCGTGGCGGTATCAGGGGTGAGCAGGTGTTGCGGCAGGTAGGCAATAACAGCATCTTTAGGGGCAGTTACCTTACCCCGTGTAGGCTTGTTTACCCCGGCAATAATCTTGAGCAACGTGGATTTTCCGGCCCCGTTTTTACCCATCAGGGCTATCCGGTCATTCTCGTTAATGTTAAACGTGA
>CAZQXC010000171.1:0-4806 GCA_964597075.1 uncultured Roseivirgaceae bacterium
GTTCTTGAGGTTGCAAAAGCCGCCTTGGCTGCTCTTAGTGTGGTGATCGGTGTTTTCAATTTCTTTCTTAACGGTTAATGTGAAACGCTAGATAAAAGTCATGCAGTTAGTTTTTTAGTTTAACGCTAGTGCAAAAGTAAACGATAAATTTTTAGAAATGGACAATTATTTTTCAGGAAATTAAAAAAATACCCTAACGGAGGTTAGCTGCCAGTGTTGAAGTCCTGAACAAACGGGATGAATTAACCCTTGCGAAACCCTGGCAAAGAAAGCTTGAACTTCACAGCCAGCAACCTGATTAGGATGATTACCAAAATTGAAATCACCAGGTTGTAGTTACGCTCCAGCGGAGTATGTATGTCGAGTACCAGGTAGACAATGGCACCCACCAGGCAGGCAGTGGCATAAATTTCCTTTCGGAAGATAACCGGGATTTCATTAGCCAGTGTATCACGGATAACCCCCCCCATCACCGCAGTGAACATGCCCATGATGGCTGCAATCTCTGGGCGAACACCCAGGCTCATGGCCTTCTCAACACCCAGAATAGTGAAGAACGAAATTCCCAGCGTGTCGAACAACAAGAATGTTCTTCGCAGCCTGATGAACAACCGGAAAAAGACAATAGCCATGATCACGCCTGCAAGCACGGCATATAGGAAGTTGATATCACCAATCCACACCAAGGGATAACTCCCCAACATTATATCGCGGATAGTACCTCCCCCTATGGCCGTAATGAATCCAGTGAACCCTGCAGCAAACCAGTCATGGTCTTTATCCTGCATGGCTAAAGCACCGGAGACGGCAAAGAAGAAGGTACCAATAAGTTCGAGCGGATATTGAAAGTACACGGAATTTTTCGTCAAAGATAGACGAACGAATTAAAAATCAGGACAAGGAATGACAAGCTTATCACGCGGTGGCTTGCGCGGATCACGCATGGGCCAGGTGTACACCATACTAAACTCATGGGCACCACCACTACCTGCGCCCAGTTTGGAGATGGTGTAGTCGTAACTGTAGCCAATGTTCAAAGCCTGCTTTGCCCCAATGTTGGTGAAGCCCAGCAGCAACACAATCGACTCATTATTTACAAAGCCATTCACCTGCTTATAGGGTACACCTCTATACCAAAGTCCAAGCACCAATGGCTCAGCTGTAAAGTAAAGACCAAGATCAAGTTGATCAAACTGGCCTTGATGACGATATTGGAAAGCAGGTGAGATACTTCTTTCAGCTTCTTGCGCATATATACCGCTTCCTTTCACACCTGGCCTCATCTTATACTTAAACCCACCGTGTATCGATAATTTTATTGGCAACGGACTATTCTCATCTATAATAGATTGATTGGGCTGATTAAGGTGGAAGGCTGCAATGCCCAACCAGGCGGTCTTGGTAAAAAATACACCTCCTAATGACAAATCAATAAAGGTCTTACTGAAATTAGTATTAAACTGCTCGGCTGTAGTCGGGGAAATAATCTGACCCGTTGCAGGATCAAACTGATCCCCAAACGTGAGTTTGTTAAAGTTTATATCTCTATTATAGAGTGATACCTGTGCTCCTGGGCGAAAACCAAGATTTTCCGAGAATTGAAGTTCATAGGAATACTGAAGGCCAACATTTAACGATCTGAGGCCGGCAAGTCCCTCTACGTCACGGGTTAGAATAATACCCACTCCACTTCGCTTATCTTCAATGAAATAATCAAAGTAGGCCGACATGGTGGTGAAGTTAGCATCTATGGCGGGCCACTGGTTGCGGTAGTTAATGCCAGCCCGTGCCTGCCCTGTTCCTCCAGCAAGCGCAGGATTCAGGTAAAGTGGCGCTGCATAAAACTGGGAAAACTGTGGGTCTTGTGCAGTTACTTCTGTTTTGGAAGTAAGCATTAATAACCCAATCAGGAGGAGTAAAAAAATTGGCTTACAGACTGTTTTATGTTGGAGCATCGGAGCAAATTAAAGCGATTCGAGATATTTAAAAAACACAGGGTAGGCAAATGACCTCCTTTTCTGATTCTTAACGATATTTTTGGCCAAATTGTATACTTTAGCGATGGTTGGGCGTTTAGAAATTGTTTGTTTACCAACTTTAAACTTAGTTTCAGGTTGTATAGTTATAAAACAATGATGGCAATACAGAAAATGCGGTGGTTGGTCTTGCTGATGTGTGTAGGGTTCAGTTGGGATGCAACAGCACAAGACTTATCCCGGCATAACTGGTATTTCGGAAACAGCAACACTGCAATACGCTTTAGTCGCTCCGATAATTCAGCCAGCCTGGAAACCAATCAAAAGCTCCCTTTCGGAACAGGCGGAAGTGCGGTTGCAAGCAACCCCATCAATGCTGACCTGATGTTTTATACCGATGGATCACGGGTTTATGATATTAGTGCAAACCCAGCCCCGATGCCAAATGGCACCGGACTTCTGGGTAATACTTCAGGCAATCAACCTGTAGCCATTTGCCCGGTACCTGGTATTGATGATCAGTATTACATTTTTACCAACAGTGCCAACGGTATTGCCGGAGGCAGTATCCTCTTCAGTATTGTAGACATGACGCTGCCCGGGAACTCTGGCTTTGGCGCTCCATTCACCGGTGAAGTCACCACAATAAATCAGACAATAGGTTTACCAGCCAATAGCCGATCGGAAGCCATGATTGTTGTTCCGCATGACAATGGAACTGACTACTGGTTGATAACCCATGTAAATGGAACTGATAATTATACGGTAATACATGTTCAGCCTGCCGGAGTTTTTACACACAACAACTTTCCGAACCTCAGCGGAGGACTTGATATCTCAGCAAGCAACTTTGCGTATCATGAGGCATCCGGAAAAATTGCCGTTACACCGTTAACCATCAATCGCAACATTGCTATTCTTAATTTTGACAATGTTACCGGTCTGCTTTCGTTCGATCAGTTTATATTAAACTCTGGCAGTACAATCGCTGGCGCGTTGTATGATACTGAGTGGAGCCCTTCCGGAAGATTTTTATACATCTCCAGAAGAAATGATTCAGGAACAGATGCACAGGTTTTGCAATTCGACCAACTCAATCCACAAACCACCTTAGCACCGGTATTACCTGTTGCGGTTAACAGAAGTTACGGTTTACAACTAGCGCCCGACACATCCATCTACCACATTTATCAGGCATCAGGCGGTGGACCATTTCTGATTGGCAGATTAACCGATACTGACAGCATTGGAACGTTGGTACAATACAGTCCTGTTGCCTTTGCAACCAACCCAAATATTAACGGAACACAATTTCCTTCTTTCTTCCCCACTTTCGATCTCAACCTTGCCGTAACATTTGTAACAGCGGGCACCTGCTCCAATTCACCCGTCTCATTTTATCCTACCGTTACGCCCGGTGCTGATAGCTTGGTGTGGGATTTTGGTGATGGTAATGGTGCTACTGCATGGAGCCCCGTGCACACGTATGCGAATGGTGGTGGCTTCAATGCAACGGTGACAGCCTTTTTAAATGGCGAGTCTGCAACCGCATCAAATCCTGTAACCATTACGCAATTTGATCTTCAACTTAATTTAGTTTCTGACACCACCGCTTGCGAATGTGAGCTACCCGTCAACAACGGAGTCCCTCCTTGCCCCAACGATACCAGCGATGATTTTTCCGTTGAGGTACAAATCCAAAACGGAATACCGACTTCAATAATCTGGTCGAATGGAGATACTGGCGCCATACTCACACCCGACTCAGCGGGTTACTATTATGTTGTCGTAACAGATGCCACAGGTTGCAGTGCGTATGCTGGTGTTAACATTCGTGAATATGGTTTGCAAGATCAACGCGCGAACATTTGGTACTTTGGACAAAATGCCGGTATTGATTTTAATGTTCCTCCACCCGTAGCGCTCACCAGCCCAATCAACAGTCCTGAAGGTGTTGCCGTGATCAGTGATCGAAACGGACTGGTAATTTTTTCTACCGATGGTGCACGCATCTTTGATCGTAATGATGTGGAGATTACCCCTGCTCCTATGCCTCCAGGATTAGGTGGTGAACCGGGTGCTACCCAATCGGCTTTAATCATTCCTGTACCCGGTGATGAAACACTCTATTACATTTTTACGACACAAGAAATTCATGGCACCGGTACGTATGAGCTACGCTATTCTTTATTTGACATAAAACTCAACAGTGGTGATGGAGGTGTTGTGGAATACAATCAACTTCTGTTCTCTCGAAGTACGGAACGTATCACCGGCAATGGCAACTGGCTTATTGCGCATGAGTATGGCAACAATTCATTCCGTGCATACCGGATAGCACAAACCGGTATAGGCAACCCGGTAATCACCAGCATCGGCTCGGATCATGTTCTTACCGCACCAGAAACAGGTCACGGGTACATGAAGCTTGGCGGTGCAAATCTTTTGGCTGTTGCTTTATCCAATCCTGGGATTTCAAACGTGTTAGAAATTTTTGATTTCATTGATTCCACCGGTGTAGTGACCAACTTTCGCACTGCCAACCTGAACAGTGCCACAAGCCAGGTGTACGGTGTTGAATTTGTTGGAAATAAAATAATGGCAACATTGCTTGGCACGCCTTCCGCCATTCGTGAATTTTATATCGACTTCGAGGGCAATCCGCAATTGATCTCACCTCCACTGGCTGATATTGCTGAAGAACTTGGTGCCATACAACGCGGTCCTGATGGACAAATCTATGTAGCCGTCAATAATCGAACATCACTCGGTGTAATTCTCTTCAACCCTGATACGCTTGCTGTTTCAAACTTCAATGTGAATGGATTCG
>CAZQXC010000172.1:0-363 GCA_964597075.1 uncultured Roseivirgaceae bacterium
AATATCGGTATACGATAGTTGAGGCAAACCCATGTCTTCCGGTGAAGCCACGCGCTCACCCATGTTGGAGAAATACTTAAATGAACCCGTAAGGGATATTTCATCATAACCATCTAAAGCATGCAGGATAATAAAGTCCTTATCGGAATCCTGATACAAGTAACCGTACTGTCGCGCCAGTTCTAAGCTGAACACACCCACCAACTGGCGTTTTGGAAAAGCAGGGTTAACCATGGGGCCTAGCATGTTAAAAAACGTTTTTACCCCAAGCTCTTTTCGGATGGGCGCCACGTTTTTCATGGCCGGGTGAAATAACGGAGCATGCATAAAGCAAATATTGGCTCGCTCTAGACTGCGCTTTAA
>CAZQXC010000172.1:373-4790 GCA_964597075.1 uncultured Roseivirgaceae bacterium
TCATCAATATTATTGGTAAATGAATATCCGAAATACTCCAGCACATTGGAGGAACCGCACGCGGATGACACACCATAATTGCCATGCTTGGCTACCGGCTGCCCTGCCCCAGCCACCACAAAGGATGATAATGTAGAGATATTAAACGTGTTTTTACCATCACCCCCGGTACCGCACACATCCATCACCGGGGCATCTACCTTTACCGGAATGCATAACTCAAGCATCGCATCACGAAAACCTTCCAACTCATCAACAGTAATATTGCGCATCATGTACACCGTCATGAAGGACGACATTTGACTTGGGTTATATTTACCGGATGCAAGCTCAATCAATACCTGTCGTGCCTGTTCCTTGCTCAGGGATTGGTGATCGATTAACTCATTTAAAACATGCTTCATAACTTCGTTTCTATATACATTAAACTTATTCCTATGACTAGTGACTAATGACTAGCAACTAGCGACTAATTCCTCAACCAATTCGCAATCATCTTTGGCCCTTCGGGCGTCATAATTGATTCCGGATGGAACTGCAAGCCCTTTACATCGTACTTACTATGGCGCAATCCCATAATCATACCTTCGTCATTTATTGCCGTAACTTTCAGTTCACCCGAAACAGATTCCGGCTTTACCGCCCAGGAATGATAATGACATACCTGAAAAGAAGATGGTAAGCCTTTAAATAAAATCTCTTCAGTATCCGTTACTGTAGCCGATGAGGTAACCCCATGGAGCACCGTTGGAATATTATAAAGACTTGAACCAAAAACTTCAGCAATGCCCTGATGCCCCAGACAAATACCGAGTATACTTTTAGTTGATGCATACTCCCGGATTACCGATTTCATAATACCCGCTTCATCGGGAATGCCCGGACCCGGGGAAAGTAATATTTTATCATATCGCTTTACATCCTGCAGGGCAATCTTATCGTTGCGGTAAACATCATAGTCGTGTTTTAATTCACGAATGATGTGCACCAGGTTATAGGTAAACGAATCGTAATTGTCTAAGATCAGAATTTTCATAGTCTAAATGTTTTCTGCCATGACTACAGCTTTACGCAACGCAGCCAGTTTGTTAGTTACTTCCTGTAATTCACTTTTGGGGTCGGACTTGGAAACGATACCCGCTCCCGCTTGATAGGTCAATTGATTGTCCTTGCTCAAAAATGTTCGTATCATGATCGCATGATTGAAATCACCATTAAATCCCAGAAAACCAATAGCCCCACCATAGAAACCACGGTTGATGTTCTCATACGTATCAATTAAGGTTAAGGCTTTATGTTTTGGGGCGCCAGATAGTGTGCCGGCAGGAAAAGTAGCGGCAGCCATTTTTATCGTTTCAGACTGGTTGTGCAGTTTCCCCGTTACTTCCGAAACCAGATGAATAACATGGGAATAATATTGAATCTCCTTGAACACAGCAACCTTTACATCGTGTGCATGACGACTCATATCGTTTCGGGCCAGATCAACCAACATGATGTGCTCAGCATTTTCCTTTTCATCTTTTGATAATTGACCGGCCAGTTCAGCATCTTTCTGATCATCTCCTGTTCTTCGAAACGTTCCGGCTATCGGAAAAATACTGGCTTCATTTTTACTGATTCGAAGTTGAGCCTCTGGCGATGATCCGAATAATTTGAAGTTTCCGTAATCGAAATAGAAAAGGTAAGGTGATGGGTTGATCGAGCGCAACGAACGATACACATTGAATTCATCGCCTTTAAAAGAAGATGTAAACCTTCGCGACAATACCAATTGAAAAACATCTCCACGATTACAATGTTCAATACCCTTCCTGACCGAATCCATAAACGATTCATCATCCAGGTTGGATATTTCTCCGTTCACCAATCTAAAATCATACGTAGAGAAACGGTTGCTGAAAATTAATTTCTCGATACGATCAAGGGAACTTTCTGATGAATCGGCAAAGGCATGTTCAACTAAAGTAAGTTCATTGGAGAAATGATCGACTACAATTACATAGCGATAAAGATTATAGATAATATCGGGAATCTGAGATTCCCTTTTTGTAATCTCTACCTCTTCAAAGAAGCGAACAGCATCATACGCGATATATCCAAACAGACCTGTACCGGGTACCGCTACACGATCCAACTGGTTTAAACTGAATGAAGATCTGAATTCTTCGAGTGCCGTAATAACCTGGCTTCGAGTTGAGATTATTTCTTTTCGTTTTGTACCCTCCGGCTGACGGATAGTTATCCGGTTATCATCCACTTCAAATCCGGCTATGGGGTCGCAACAGATCAACGAAAGGCTGTTTTCGTGGCCGTGATAATCGGAGCTTTCCAACAATATGCTGCCGGCAAAAACATCCCTAAGCTTCAGGTAAATGTTTACGGGTGTCAGCGTATCCGCAAGTAACTTTTTTGTATATATTTTAAGTTGATGTTTCATAGATAATCTAAAACGGTATAAAATGAAAAAGCCCACTCCGATGAATCGGGGCGGGCTCTTGTTAGCTATTTTCTACTAACACTAAAGCATAATCCTGCACCGATTCAAAATGAACCTGTGCCACCACCATGCTTTTGTGTTAAAATTTTTCATATCTATTCTGCCTTTTTACGGGCTGTTTTCTTGGGCTTTGCAGCTTTTGTTTCGTCCTTTGGCTTACCTACTTTTTTAGTAGCCACTTTTTTGAGTCTGGCCTTAATTGCATTTTTATTTCTGGAAACTCCGTAGGAGCCTTTCCATATTTTGCCTTTTTTGGATTTTTTGTCTCCTCTTCCCATAGCTAGGTTAAATCTTTCGTGGCAAGTATAACAAAGGGCATTTGATTTACAAAATTCACCCCCAACAAATCAATTTTCAATCCCCATTACTGTAACTTAGTGATGCGAAAATTGTTATATCTCAAAACACCTTATATGGCAAAGGCTTCCTTACCGCTGGTTGATGCAATCCGTAAAACTGCACATGTTCTTGAACAAAGTAAAGACTATCAATGGGGCCATATGGGATCTTGCAACTGTGGTTTTCTTGCCCAGCAGGTTACAAAACTCCGCAAGGATGAAATCCACAAAAGGGCTATGGAACGCTATGGCGACTGGAGCGAACAGCTTAACGATTACTGTCCCACCAGCGGTTTGCCCCTGGATGAAGTGATTTCGGAAATGATCGCCTTTGGTTTCGATGCCCAGGACCTGAAACACCTCGAAAAGCTTTCTGACCCGATGATAGTAAGATCCTTTCCGGTAGATAAACGAAACCTAAAACACAATATTAAAAAAGATGTACTAGCCTATATGCGGGCATGGGCAGATTTACTTGAACAGGAACTGCTGACAAAGATTGAACTTCCTGTTCTTGAAGAGGGCGTTAATGTGGAAGCTTAAACAGTATACAATCCTTTGGTTCATTTCCCTGATTAACAAATCGAAACCACTTTGAAAGGAAAGCTTCCTGCTCTAGCCCACATTTCTCTAGTACACGAATAGAAGCCAGATTTTCTGCATCCACAAACGTTCCTATTCGATAGATCTCAGGTAAAACCCGAAGTACTTGTAAGACCTTCCGGCATGCCTCCGATGCATAGCCTCTACCCCATTGTGTAGGACTGATGATATAGCCAAATTGAATTTTTCCATGTTCATGAATAATACCAAAACTGCCAATAAGCCGAAAGGTATCCTTCATCCGGATTGTAAATGAGTAATCCGTGCCCTTCGTCCAGGCTGGAACGGCATAGTTCAGGAAAGCACGGGTATCTTTAAGCGATTGATGCGTAGGCCACGACACATAGCGTGTTGCTTCTGGTTTGCTGGCGTAAGTATAAAATAGTTCTTCTGCGTCTTCGTACCTTAGGCGCTGGAGAATAAGGCGATTGGTTTCAAGGGTTTCGGGTATAGCCAACCTTTGCATCGTGTTAAACTTAGTAAAATCCATGGCGAAAGGTCAAAACATTGTCCATCAATATTTCAAAAAGCAGCATCCCGATGGACTCAGAATTTTTGTTAAGGTTAACCCCATTCAGTTTACGGGTACCGAGATAACCCTAGAACCCGGTGGAGAAATGCATACGCGTGATTTGACCTTCGATGAACAAATCTTCGATGATCTGGAAGCTGATGGATTTGATCACTGCAATCCGTTGGAATTCAACTTATACCTGTCGGGACTGGCATAAATCGTAAATCGTCCTTTCAAAATCTGGAATTGCTGTATATTTGCACCGGCAAGCCGGCACGACCAGCTCCTGCTGAACTCCCCCAGGACCGGAAGGTAGCAAGGGTAGGCGGTTGTAGCGGTGCGATGTTCGGTTTGCCATTTTTATTTTAACTGATATTCCACAAAGATACCACATAACCCTTCGTGATGGTCATCGCGGGCTTTGACCCGCGATCCCGAATTGATAAGAGATGCCGGCCTGCC
>CAZQXC010000173.1:0-4775 GCA_964597075.1 uncultured Roseivirgaceae bacterium
TTGAACGTATACCAGTTACGGCAAGTGTTGCCGATTTGGTAGTAAGCAACTGCGTACTTAACCTGGTGCCCAACAAGAAACAAGCATTCGTTGAAATGTTCCGCGTAATCAAGCCAGGTGGTCACTTCAGTGTTTCAGATATTGTTCTTCAGGGCGAATTACCCGCAGGGCTTCAAAAAAGTGCCGAGATGTATGCCGGTTGCGTGGCCGGAGCCATTCAACAGGAAGCATATCTTCAATTAACTAAAGATGCCGGATTCGAAAACATAACCGTTCAGAAGGAAAGAAAGATTTCCATTCCGGATGAAATACTTGCTGTCTATTTAAGCGATGGTGAAATGAAAAAGTACAAAGATGGAGCCCTTGGTATCTACAGCATAACCGTATACGGAGAAAAGCCTGGAGCAGCGCGGGTTAACCCATTGGCGGAAGAGAAGAAAGCTGCCTGCTGCGGACCGGAGTCCAATTGCTGCTAGAAACAACCAGAGATTGCACTACTCTTTACCAAACATAAACCAATTACCATGAAAAGAATTTTAGTCTTGTGCACCGGTAACTCATGTCGCAGTCAGATAGCCCACGGTTATCTTGAACATTATGGTGGCGCGCAAGTGGAAGTACGAAGTGCCGGGATTGAAACCCATGGCGTAAACCCGAGGGCCATGGCTACTATGAAGGAAGATGGTATTGACATATCCCATCACACATCCAATAATGTTAATGAGTATGCTGATGAATCATTCGACTATGTGATAACTGTTTGCGACAACGCAAAAGAAAATTGCCCCTACTTTCCCGCCACCGTAAAATCATTTCATCATAATTTCCCCGATCCTGCCAAAGCGAAAGGATCTGAAGATGAGATTATGGGCGAGTTTCAAAAAGTGAGAAATATGATTAAAGACTATATGAAAGCGTTCATTGAGACTAACGTTCATTAGTCATCAGTCTTTCAAAGTATTTAAACAATATCCTCCTACGGTTTATATATTTGAGTTTTCAAGCGCCCCATGAAGCTCAATAAGTACATCGTAATCGATTTCGATAGCACCTTTACCAAGATAGAAGCCTTCGATCTGCTGGCAGAAATCAGCCTGAAAGATCATCCGGAAGGGGAAGCAAGAAAAACTATGATCCGGGAGATCACCAACCAGGGGATGAACGGCTCCATCTCCTTTCGCGAATCACTTGAAAAAAGGGTTAGCCTACTTGCTCCCACCAGAACTCACCTGCTCCAACTGGCCGAACGGTTAAAAGCACAGGTATCGGAATCGTTTAAGCGAAACAGGGAGTTTTTTAAAAAATATGCTGACAATATATATGTGATCAGTAACGGCTTTCACATGTTCATTGATCCGGTGGTCACTGAATTTGGAATTAAGCCTGAAAATATATTAGCCAACCGGTTTCACTTTGATGAAACCGGTAAGGTCATCGGGTTTGATGAAAATAATCCACTTTCTGCCAATAACGGAAAAGTAGAGCAACTAAAAAGGTTAAACCTGCCGGGTGATGTTTACGTGATTGGTGATGGTTATACCGATTATGAAATAAAACATGCCGGTCTTGCCAATAAATTCTTTGCGTTTACTGAAAATGTGGAGCGGGAGAATATTATGGAAAAGGCTGATCACATAACCCCAAGCCTGGATGAGTTTCTATACCTGAATAAATTAAACACGGCCATCTCCTATCCTAAAAACCGAATACACGTTTTACTACTGGAAAATGTGCATCCGGTGGCAGCAGAATTAATGCAGGCAGAAGGCTTTACTGTAGAAACACATCCTTCAGCCTTGACGGAAGATGAACTGTGTAAAAAAATAAAAAATGTTTCCGTATTAGGTATTCGCTCTAAAACCCAGGTAACGGCAAAAGTATTGGAACATGCGAACCGCCTGATGGCTATTGGTGCATTCTGTATCGGCACCAATCAAATCGACCTGAAAGCTACAACACAAAAAGGTATAGCGGTTTTTAATGCACCCTTCAGCAACACACGCTCTGTAGTGGAACTGGCACTCGCTGAAATGATTATGCTGATGCGGAACATTGTAGAGAAATCAAACAAGATGCACACCGGAGTGTGGGACAAATCTGCTCATGGCAGTTTTGAAATTCGAGGAAAGAAGCTGGGGCTCATTGGTTATGGGAACATTGGTACACAGCTTTCTGTACTGGCGGAATCGATGGGAATGAAAGTATTCTATTACGACACGGAAGAAAAACTTTCATTGGGCAATGCTACCCGGTGTAAAACCATGAAGGAGGTATTGGAACAAGCGGATGTAATTTCGCTTCATGTAGATGGCAGAGTTTCAAATAAAAACCTTATTGGCGCACGTGAATTCGGTTGGATGAAGCATGGCGTAATATTCATCAACCTGAGCCGGGGACACGTGGTAGATATTCAAGCGCTGAAAGATAATATTCTCACGAAAAAAGTTGTTGGTTGTGCCATGGACGTCTTCCCGGCAGAGCCCAATAACCAGGAGGAGTTCATTTCCGAATTACGAGGCCTACCCAATACGATTTTAACACCTCACATTGGCGGCAGCACGCTAGAAGCACAGGAAAACATTGGCAACTTTGTTCCGGGTAAATTTCTGGATTATATCAATACCGGAAGTACTTCCAATAGCGTAAACTTCCCTAACCTTGTATTGCCAACGCTGGAAAATGCGCACAGGCTTATTCATATACACGAAAATGTACCTGGCATATTAGCTAAAATTAATAAGGTTCTGGCCGACCATAATATTAACATTGTGGGCCAATACCTTAAAACAAATGAATTGATCGGTTATGTAATTACCGATATTGATAAAGCTTATAACAAGGATGTTATCAAAGAACTTCGGGGTATTGAGCACACCATAAAATTCAGGGTACTATATTAGACACCATGGAAGAAAAACTAAGACTAA
Source organism: uncultured Roseivirgaceae bacterium (assembly GCA_964597075.1). Taxonomy (GTDB): domain Bacteria; phylum Bacteroidota; class Bacteroidia; order Cytophagales; family Cyclobacteriaceae; genus UBA2336. The sequence continues at coordinate 2,928 of CAZQXC010000173.1, forward strand.
CCGGTCTAAAACTAAAAATCTACGAGATTGTCTTCGAATCGGATACGCCTGCCGGTAGATATTTCGACATCATACTGTTAGTGAGCATTATTCTCAGTGTTGTTGTTGTATTGCTGGAGAGTGTTCAGGCTATAAAAATTGGTTGGGGAAACTGGTTGATTGGACTGGAGTGGTTTTTCACAGTAATCTTTACCATTGAATATCTGGCCCGTTTGTGGGTGGTGTTGCATAAACGAAAATACATTTTTTCATTTTTTGGTTTGGTCGATTTACTCTCTGTGCTCCCCACCTACCTTGCTATTTTCTTTGCGGGTGCCCAATCCTTGTTGGTGATCAGAAGTTTACGTTTGCTCAGAATATTCCGAATCTTTAAACTGGCAAGATTTATTGGTGGCAGTCAGCACCTGGTTATGGCCCTCAGAGCCAGCCAATATAAAATAATTGTCTTCCTTACCACCGTAATGACCGCTGTTATTATTTTTGGGACGCTAATTTATTTGATTGAAGGCCCTGAAAATGGTTTTACCAGTATACCCATTAGCATCTATTGGGCAATTGTAACCATGACTACCGTAGGGTATGGCGATATTGCACCGCATACTACGCTGGGACAAACGCTCGCATCCATCATAATGATTATGGGCTATGGCATCATTGCTGTGCCCACCGGTATTGTATCCTCTGAGATGATACAGCTAAAAAGGAAAGAAAGTTTAACCACACAAGTATGCCCGCATTGCCTCAAGGAAGGGCATGACAGTGATGCGATCTATTGCAAGTATTGTGGTGGGGAGATTAATTAAGTGCTAAAGTTCACTTTATATCCTGTTAAATATTGTGTTAATTTTGTTGTATGGAAAATCTGATCAAGAGAATACCATAAACCCTGAAGTTTGCAACGGTAAACCCACCATAAGAGGAATGAGAATTACCGTTAAGACTATTTTGGATTTCCTGGCGGCTGCAGACACTGTTGAGAATATCTTAAAGGCCTATCCATTCCTTGCGGAAGAAGACATACGGGCGTGTCTTGAATTTGCCTCCATGGCAATAGACCATACCCATAAAACTATCAAAGCCGCTTAGCATCCTCGATATGCAGTTTTTGGTAGACTTAAACTTGCCTAGAAATTTTGCATTCTTCAATAAGCCTGATTCACCTTTGTTGCTGATATAGATCCCTTTATGAGTGATCGGAGTTCTATAAAAAAATCCACCGAATTTGGTGAGGAGTTTCTGAACCTCATAAAAGACAAGTTTTGAGCTGCTCTCAACCGCAACCTTCTTCTGTTATCCTGCTTTTTGGGCGAGGCCCGATCCCGATAGCTATCGGGACGGGGTGAGGCCTGATTTTGGTTGGAAGCTTCACTCGGTATTGTTAAAAATGTTAGGTTCAGCAAACGTGTCCCAAATTCGAGTGGACTTCTTACACCAAAGGAAAACAAAAGATAGCCATAAGGAAACATTGATTAACTAATTATTTTTTAGTAATCAGCAGCCTGATAATTTATGAAACAAGAAATAAATTTTACACCCGGTCCCTCCCAACTTTTTTTTACTGTAGAAGACCATATGCGCAAGGCATTTCGGGAGGGTGTACCTTCACTCTCGCACCGGAGCAAACGTTTTGAAGCTATTTACAAAGAGACAGTTGAAGGAATAAAGGAACTGCTCAGTATACCGGAAAACTTCACCATAGTATTTACCGCATCAGCAACGGAGGTATGGGAAAGAATTATCCAAAATCTGGTGGAGGATACTTCCCATCATTTTGTTAATGGAGCTTTTTCCAACCGATTTTTTGAAATCGCACAGCAACTAAACCGTAATCCCCAAAAAACTGAGGCA
>CAZQXC010000174.1:0-4735 GCA_964597075.1 uncultured Roseivirgaceae bacterium
GAAAGACTTCCTACAAAACTGAAGTAGAAGTTACCGGTAATATTGACGATGATCAACGCAGCCGGTTGTTGCAAATCGCCAAACTTTGCCCGGTTCATAAGGCTCTGACCAATCCAATTGAAATTGAGACATTGTTGTCAGTTGTTGGTTCTTAGGAAACACGAACAACTAATAACGATCAACGAATATGAAGGACATCACTAAAAAATACACCAATGGGGAAGTTACCATAGTCTGGAAGCCCGACATGTGTATTCATTCTGTCATATGCTTTCGCGGATTGGGTGATGTCTTCGATCCTCAAAAGAAACCTTGGGTAAATCCACAAGGCGCAAATACAGAACAAATTGTTTCGCAGATTAAAAAATGTCCCAGTGGTGCACTGAGTTACTTCATGAATGAAGAAGCTGACGGAAGCCCCGTGAAAATTGAGGCAGAAACAATTGTTGAAACAGTACCTAACGGTCCGCTAATGGTGTATGGTAATGTTACTGTTAAGGATTCTGAAGGAACATTAACAAAGAAGAATAATGCCACGGCTTTCTGCCGGTGCGGGTCAAGTTCAAATAAGCCCTATTGCGATGGCTCACATAAGAAAATTGATTTTCAAGGATAAAGGTTAACTACTTTCAGATAATTAATCTTGACTTTACTAAACGGTAATTAAACGTTTTATGTTTTTATAGTGTCTAAGAGGTACTAAGGATACGTATAATTCGTTTGACAATTATGAAGAAGTATTTTCTCGTAATACAAGCCTTTCTTCTGAGTACTGCAGCCTGCAACCTTCAGCCTGCAACAGGGGAGTTGGCAAAGGATATGGTAGTGGAAACACGTTATGATGAACCTTCCATTTCCGGACTGTTTAACATATTTACCACCTATAATACCTTTATTATTCGTGAGGATACCCTAGGATTTGTTTCGAATACCAGTTCCGATACGGTATTGATTGATGGTGTAAACATGAGCATCCCTAATGGCTATGTTACTCCAGTAATTGAACGGGTACAAGAAAATCTTTTAAACGCGGACTTTCAGCAAGTAACCAATGAGAATGAACCGGACTTTGCAGTAAATATTGTAGTGTTGGACAATTTCAGTTTTTTTCAAACGATAAATTATCCAGGGTATTATTCAGGTTACTACAGTTACTATGGATATTACTTCCCCATTGTTCAAACCTATTACGCTAATTATGCAACCATGGTTATTGAAATTGTTGATATCAAAAACTACGTGCTCAATGGAAATAGATACAAAGTAATTTGGAAGGCGTCTATTGGTGATCTGTACACAACATTCGACCTGCGGGGAAAAACCCTGGAAGCTATTGATCAGGCGTTTGTGCAGTCGCCTTACATTCAAAAGAATTAATGTATGAAAGCTAGGTTTATACTGATATTAATACTCATAGGAACTTCAGCTGGTGCGCAGGTGGCCGAGTCGGCTTTTCATATAAGTTGGGCAACCGCGGTACCTACTTACACCGAGTATGTGAGCAATACTGGTACGCGCGGGTTTAATATTGGGTTTACCAAGTTTATTTCCGAACGTTTTGGCGCAGGTATTTCAGGAAGCTATTCTCTGCTGGATGACTACGTACCGAGGCAAACGTATGAATTTCCGGGTGGTGCAATCACTACCGATATTTTTAATTACATGTATTTTTACAGCTTAACAGCCAATGGTCAGTATTACTTCAAAACCACAGGCTTATTTATTCCTTATGCGTCCCTTTCAGCGGGCGCGGCATTTACAGAGTACACCATTTACTACAATGCCTACTCCGACACGGATAGCAACATCAGTTTTACCCTGAGACCTGAAGTGGGTGCACTATACCGTTTCCAAAAGTATTCAACATTCGACCTTAAGGCGGCTATTGGATACGACTATGCTACCAACAGAAGTGAGCACTTCGAGTTGAAAAATTTTTCAGCGATGAATTTTCAGTTGGGCGTGGTGCTTTTTAATAATTAAATTCTCAATCCACTTTTGACATCGCGAGGAAAACCCCATTGGTCCAGCCAAAGCCATCCTGATTGGGATATTCACCACCGCTTGCCTCGCCCTGTTCGCTCCACACATCATACTTCTCAGTCATTTTGCCGGTACTGGCATACACTTTTTCATTCATGGCTACCCAATTGGTTTTAAGTTTTTCTGCCAAATGAGTTATACCATAGTTTATTAGTCCCCTGTAGGCAATCCACTGCAAGGGAGCCCAGCCGTTTGGCGCGTCCCATTGCTGACCGCTGTGTTTCAATGTTGTACTAAACCCTCCATGTTTTAAAAATTTCTCCTCCAGAATATTGGCAACGGATAGAGCCTGTTCGGGTAAGGCTATTTCAAAGAACAGCGGGAATGTTGCGGCCAGGGTATAGTTTGTTTTTTGTTGCTGACCCATGAAATCAAAATCAAAAAAGAAATTCTGTGAATAGCTCCAGCAATATTTTATGATCGCATTTTTACGCTGCAGAGCGCGTTGAAAAAACAGATCAGCTTGGGTGTTGTTATCAGCTTCGCGGTAGGCTTCAGAGAGCGTTTGCTCGAGATGAAACAATAAGCAATTCAAATCAACAGGAATGATTTCAGTGGTGTGAATGGTGGAGAACTCATCTATTTCTTTAAACCACCGGCTGCTGAAGTCCCACCCGGATTCAGCCGCAGCTCGAAGATGCCTAAATAGTACTTCCGGTTTTTGTTTTGACTGATGGGCCAGTTCTACATCTTCTTTATAGGATTCAGGTCTTGGTGTATTATATTCATCCCAATAGCGATTAAGCATTATATCATCGGGTAGCTTCACCACACGATGAATGGCCTGATTTTCCTGAAGTGACTCCGCTCCGCGCATCCAGAAAGCGTATTCCTTTTCGAGCTGAGGTAAATACCTGAGCAACGCATCTTCCTCATGTTCATGCAACAACGTTACCATCAGCGAAAAAAATGGTGGTTGTGAACGACCAATAAAGTAAGTTCGGTTTCCGTTGGGGATGTAGCCGACCATGTCAATAAGAAAAGCGAAATTATCGATCATGTTGCGAATCATTTCAATGTTGCCAGAAGCCTTCAATCCCAGCATAGTGAAATAACTATCCCAATAGTAAATCTCGCGAAAGCGACCACCCGGCACTATGTAAGGGTGTGGAAGTTGGATCAGCGACCCTCCGGTTTCGTCTGGCGATCGGGTTAACACTTTCCATAAGTCTTCAATATGTTGTTCAGTTGATTTTGTTAAGTCACTTTTGTAATCAGACGAATATACTTCGGGTAATGAAAAATTCTTCTCGATAAATTTAAGGAGATTAAAGTCACTAGATTTTTTTTCCTGATGATAGTCACTGTTAATTTCTTCCAACGAACGTTTGGGAATACAGTCCGGAAAGGTTTTTCCATCGCCCAGAATATTCTGAAGCTGGACTACCTCAAATAATTCTCCGAGTTCGTGGATTTGCGTAATCATACTAATGCCCTCCGGTTGATTGAAAGGAGATTATCGCTTCCGATTTTTTCTGAAGCATATTGAAGAAGAAAAGACATGTCAATAAAACGGCAATGGGAACCAATGAAAAATAGAAGGCCGTTTGACCACCATAGGCTTCAAAGATGTGTCCGGTTAAAATGGATCCGGTAGTGCCACCCAATGCAGAAAAAATCACAATCAATCCCGACATAGGGCCATGCTGACGGGCGGGCAAGGTGCTTAGAATAACCGAGTTAATGGCCGGATAAATGGGAGCAATGAATAATCCAATAAGGGGAAATACAAATGCTGCAAGGGGAGCGTTGCCCCAGCCTGTTACTTCATGACGAGTGCCCTGCTGAGCAAGCGGAATAGCAACAAGAACCATCGTGCCTGCTGCAAGTAAGCATAACGCAAGTACTTTAAACCAATGGATTTTTCGAAGCACTATTCCCGCGAAAAATCTACCGACTGCGGTGGAAGCTGCCAGTATACTTGCCATTTGAATGCTGAGCGTTGTTGGCAGGCTCAGTACTTTGCTGTTATAGGTAGGTAACCAACTCATAATGCTTTGCTCGATGAGTACATAGGTAAAGGCGGATAGAATAAATACCAGCACAAGGGGTTTTATAGCCAGCTTTATCATGTCCGTAAATTCTTCCAAAAAAGATTTAGGACTATCAGACTTTACAGAGGACTCATCCAAGGAGGTTGAAAGCAACAGCAAAAACGCAACAGCATTGATGCCCGCCAGCAGGTAGTAAACTTTTAACCAGGCAGAGGATTGGGGATTGAGATCATCTACAAACGCACTGAAAATAAAGTAACCGGTAAGAATCCCAATCATGAAAAAGGACTCAATGAAGTTCATGAAACTGGCGTGTTCCTTCTTATCAGGTGTGACAATACCAATGGTGGCGTAAACGGAAACTTTAATTAGCGCAAACGAAGTTCCGGTGGCTGCAAAAAGAACTTTGGTCATAGCAAAGCTACCAAGTGATGGCATAAGCAAACAGGCCAGGGTTACCAGCCCCAAGCCAATGAGCATAGAATTTTTATACCCGATTCGCGCAATGTAGGAGGCAATTAAGAAGGAAACAGCAGCGATGCTTAAATCCTTGAAAGCCTCTAGTATGCTGGCGGATGATTCAGATACTCCATAATTACTTTGTACTTGCAGAATAACCGTACCCACACTGTTTAGCAGAATGGCAAAAACAAAATAGTTAAGAAAAAGAGATAGTTTGATTTTCCAGTGCGACATGA
>CAZQXC010000175.1:0-4733 GCA_964597075.1 uncultured Roseivirgaceae bacterium
CTTTTTTATTTCCTAAATTTGACCGCCATGCAAAAGACGTATATTAAAAAGAAGTTGGGTAGCTATCCTTATGTGGGTGTGATCGCCAGTATTACGTTGGCGCTTTTCGTTACCGGTCTTTTTGGAATGCTGATAATATACTCGCAAGAATTAGAACGCCTGGTGAGGGAAAGCATCCGGGTGCAGATTTACCTCAAAAACGGGTTAACCGAGACACAACGCCTTCAGGTAGAAAAGAACATTGAAGCCCTGCCCTTTATTAGCAAAAAAGAAGCGATAACCTATGTTCCTAAAAGTGAAGCGGCAACAAAATTCATTGCTGAGACGGGTGAAGACTTCACGAAATTCCTGGGGGAAAATCCCTTGCATGATGCTTACCTGGTAACCATTAACCCGGAGTTTCATTCAACTGAGAAAATGAAACAACTTCAATCCGAACTAGAAAAAATGAGTGGTGTGTATCAGGTTTTTTATGTGGAAAGTCTTATTGAAGCCATCAACCGAAATGTAACTAAGGTTGGGTTGGTACTCATGGGTTTTGTAGTGATCTTACTAATTACGGTGGTGTTACTGATCAACAACACCATTCGGCTGGCGCTCTTTTCTCAACGATTCCTTATTCGCAGCATGCAATTGGTGGGTGCAAAACGATGGTTTATTCAGCGCCCTTTTATTTTGCGATCCATGATATACGGAATAGTTTCCGGCTTATTGGCGTCTGCTGGAATTTGGGCGCTTATCAACTACGCGAACAAACAAATAGAGGATTTAACCTTGTTATTAAATACCGACCGATTGCTTATACTAACCGGTTTGTTATTATTAACCGGTATTCTTGTCGCAGCCAGCAGCACATATCTGTCCATTCGCAGGTATTTGAAAATGTCACTTGATGAACTCTACTAACAATTCTATGGAAAGCAAACTCCCCTTTACAAAAAAGAATTATCAACTCATGGTTATAGGACTACTAACACTTGTTGTTGGCTTCACCATTATGTCTATTGATAAAGAAGATTACGGTTTTGGTTTTTTTGGATTAACCCTGGGACCCCTTATTGTCCTTGCTGGATTTGGCATTGAGATCTTTGCTGTCCTCCATCGCCCTAAACAAAAGAAATAACCTAATCACAAATCGGCTACCGGTAAACACCCATGTCAGTCATCGAATCTATTCTTCTGGCCATTATTGAAGGTCTAACTGAATTTTTACCAGTATCCTCTACAGGTCATATCATTATTGGCTCATCGTTAATGGGTATTTCAACACAGCCCTTCACCAAAGTATTTACTGTAGCCATTCAATTAGGTGCAATTGTATCGGTAGTAGTGTTGTACTGGAGAAAATTTATTCAATCGCTCGACTTCTATTACAAGCTTGCTTATGCCTTTATACCGGCAGCCATAATCGGCTTCTTTCTGAATGACTATATCGATGCACTGCTCGAACGTATTGATGTCGTTGGTTTTATGCTGATTATCGGAGGAATAATATTTTTGTTTATCGATAAAATTTTTGAACCCAATGAAAAAAATCTGGACCAAAGAATAACCTATCCGGTAGCCCTTAAAATAGGCTTCTTCCAATGCCTGGCGATGGTTCCGGGGGTTTCGCGATCAGCGGCAACCATTATTGGCGGGCTAACACAAAAATTAAATAAAAAAACAGCTGCTGAGTTTTCATTTTTCCTTGCGGTGCCCACCATGTTCGCTGCAACACTCTACAAAATGTTTTCCTTCTATCAAGATGGTCAGGTTTTTTCCGCACATGAAATCAATCTGCTCATCATTGGAAATGTAGTGGCGTTTATTGTAGCCATCATTGCTATTAAATCTTTTATTGCATTTCTAACCAAACATGGCTTTAAAGTATTTGGCTACTACCGGATTATCCTTGGACTTGTCATTCTGATACTGTATTATCTGGGCATTGATCTGGCCATTGTATAATGGAAAATAATCCCAACAACCAGGATCGCATTTTACTCATTAACAAACCCCTTCGCTGGACTTCCTTTGATGTAGTGAATAAGTTACGCTATATCCTGAAGATGAAAAAAATAGGACATGCCGGTACGCTTGACCCATTGGCTACCGGTTTACTCATTATCTGCACCGGCAAAATGACCAAACAGATTGAAGTGTTTATGGGACAGGAAAAAGAATATACCGGTACGCTTATTCTGGGGCAAACCACTCCGTCACACGATTTGGAAACTGATGTATCAGATGCTAAAGATATTAGTCTGGTAACCCGCGCGGCTATACACGAGGCAGCAAAAAATCTGACCGGGAAGTTATCGCAGATTCCACCTATTCATTCGGCCATAAAAATCGGAGGTAAACGTGCATACGCTTTTGCCCGTATGGGAAAAGACCTTGAACTAAAACCCCGTGATGTGGAAGTTAGAATATTTGAAATTGTAGCGTATAATCAACCTGAAGTTACCTTCAGGATTGTTTGCTCCAAGGGAACATACATCCGAAGCCTGGTACGTGATATGGGTGACGCCCTTGGTGTTGGCGCTTATCTTTCGCAACTTTGCCGGACCCGGATTGGTGCCTATAAACTTAGCGACAGTATTGGTGTTGAAGAGGTTACCCCATGAAAATTTATCATACGCTTGATGATTTCACTCCACTTCCCAACGCGGTGGTTACCAGCGGCACGTTCGATGGTGTTCACCTTGGACATCAGAAAATACTTTTTCGCGTAAAGGAAGTAGCGGAGAAAATAAAAGGTGAAACAGTAGTTATCACCTTTTGGCCCCACCCACGATTAGTGTTATATCCAGAGGATACAACCCTGAAGTTACTGAACACCTTTGAGGAAAAAGCGGCACTGCTTCGTGAAGAAGGCATACAACATCTTATCCGAATTCCATTCACCAAAGAATTTTCCGAACTCTTATCGGAAGGTTTTATAACACAGATACTGGTGAACACCATCGGCACAAAAAAATTAGTAATCGGGTATGATCACCGCTTCGGGCACAACCGCGAAGGTAGCTTTGAAGAGTTAAAGAAAAACGGACCACACTATGGTTTTGATGTGCAAGAAATACCCCAGCAAGATGTTGATCATGTAGCCGTAAGCTCTACGAAAATCAGAAAAGCATTGGACAGCGGTGATGTTGAAACTGCTACGCATTTTCTGGGAAGACCCTACACCATTTCAGGAAGGGTGATAAAAGGCGATCGCTTGGGCAGATTAATGGGATTTCCAACTGCCAATATTGATATTGACACGCACTATAAACTCATTCCTGCCGATGGAATTTATGCAGTACAGGTTATTTATGGACATGAAACATTTGGCGGCATGCTATACATCGGTCATCGTCCAACCGTAGGGGGTTCTCATAGGTCCATTGAAGTAAATATTTTTGCATTCGATAGAGATATTTATGGTGAAACATTGACTGTTAAGTTTTTGCATATGATCCGCAGTGATGCTAAATTCAATGACCTTGATGATCTTAAAAAGCAATTGCATCACGACAAGGAAGACGCCCTAAAACTGCTCCGAAATTACTTGTGAAATCCTTGTTGAATCTTGAGATTTGACCTAAACTTTTCACGCTTATGATTAACAAAGTTGTTGCCAATGCCGATGAAGCCGTACAGGACATCCCTGATAATGCCGTGTTGATGATGGGTGGCTTTGGACTTTCTGGTATTCCAGAAAATTCTTTAGCAGCTTTGCTTCGCAAGGGGGTTAAAGGACTTACGTGTATCTCAAACAATGCTGGCGTTGATGATTTTGGTATTGGACAACTGTTAAAAACACGACAAGTAAAAAAGATGATCTCTTCATACGTAGGAGAAAATGACGAATTCGAAAGACAGCTTTTATCTGGTGAACTTGAGGTTGATCTAATACCCCAGGGAACATTAGCTGAACGAATTCGTGCTGGCGGAGCAGGTATTCCCGCATTTTTTACACCGGCAGGTTACGGAACAGAGGTAGCCGAGGGTAAAGAAGTACGGGAGTTTCACGGAAAAATGTACCTGATGGAACATTGGCTTAGAGCCGATTTCGCACTTGTTAAGGCGTGGAAAGGTGATACTACCGGCAACCTGATTTATCGCGGTACTTCCCGAAACTTCAACCCCATGATGGCCGCGGCAGGTAAAATAACCATAGCCGAAGTGGAAGAACTTGTTCCGGTTGGCCAACTGGATCCCAACTACATTCATACACCCGGTATTTATGTCCAACGGATTTTTCAAGGAAAGAATTATGAGAAAAGAATTGAGCAGAGAACCATTACTAAAATTTGAAAATGAAAATAATTTGAAGATTTGAAAATTTTATCATGAGGGATGACAAAGACAATCTTATTGTTGATCTAACATTCAAATTTTCTTTAGCGATACTCGATTATTGTGAGCAACTGGAAAGTAAAAAGAAATATATAGTTGCCAGGCAATTATTAAAATCAGGTACCTCCATTGGCGCAAATACCAGAGAAGCACAGAACGCAGAAAGTAAGGCAGATTTTATCCATAAATTTAAGATAGCCGCCAAAGAGGCCGATGAAACTCAGTATTGGTTGCTCCTATGCAAAGAATCAGATCATTATCCTGATCCTGAGAAACTATTAGAAGACCTACAAACCATAATTAAGATTATCTCAAAAATCATCAGTTCATCGAAATCATAATTTTCAAATCTTCAAATCATCTAATCTTCAAATTAAAATGTTAGATAAAGTAGGAATAGCAAAACG